>CAYQYJ010000009.1:0-2503 GCA_964421605.1 uncultured Ardenticatenaceae bacterium
GCCCTGGACGGAGCCACGTTGGATTTATTGCAGCCGTGGATGGCTGCCGGCAATCTCCCCCTCCTCTCCCGCTTATTCCAGGAAGGCAGCGGTGGCGTGCTGGAAAGCACCGTGCCCTGGGCCACCCCGACCGCGTTTGCTTCCTTTGCCACGGGAACCAATCCGGGTAAGCATGGCGTATTTGACTTTGGTCGCCTGATTGGCGACGACTACACGGCATTTGTGCCTACCAATGGCGCAGATATAAAACAGCCAACGTTGTGGCGCATGTTGTCAGATGCCGGCATCTCTAACCTCATCCTCAACATGCCCATGACCTACCCCGCAGAAGCGATCAATGGCTGGTTGGTTGCCGGCATCCCCTATCCCAGTCAAAGCCCCCGCCTCTGCCACCCACCTGACCTGCTGGCTGACTTGCAGCAGCGCGGCTGGGATCTGTCCCTGAACGCCTCCGATGACCTCGGCGGCAGCTACACCGACTACTATCAAGGCTTGCTGCGGCTGGTGCGGCAACGTGGCGCGGCTGCCGCCCACCTGATTCGCCAGCATAACCCCGACTTTGTCTGTGTTCATTTCCTGGAAACAGACCAGGTGCAACACCGCTACTGGCAGTTCCTCCCCGGTGAACCCCGCTATGATCCCGCTGGTCCCCACACAGACGCCATTCTTGCATTGTACCAGGAGGCAGAACGCGCCATGCAGCAAATCCTGGACGCTGCTGGTGAAGACGTAACCCTCTGCGTTATGTCCGATCACGGCTTTGGTCCTTCCCGTCACCAGGTCTGGCCCAACAACTGGCTGCGGCAGCATGGTTATCTGATTCTCAAAAACACCCCTGGCGTGCGTCTCAAGCGGCTTTTATATCGCCTCGGCCTTTCTCCAGCAGCCATCCGCGAAAAAGCGCCAGAAAGGTTAAAACTGGCAATTTTGCAATTCTTTGAGCGACAAAAGGGGCGGGCCATTGCTTCGCAACTGGAGGGTAATGATAGCAGGGCGCAGCGCAAAGGGGCGCTAGACTGGTTGACGGAGCGGTTGGCCCTTGATTTTTACGATGTAGACTGGTCGCGCACCGTTGCCTTTTCCACAGGCAGCACCTCCGCAGGCTACATCTTCCTGAATGTGAAAGGCCGCGACCCGCAGGGCGTTGTCTCTCCTGGAGCAGAATACGAAGCAAAGCGGGCTGAGATTGCCGGCAACCTACGCCATTGGCCCGCTGTGGGTGAAGTGAAAGTGCGCGAAGCCGTCTGGCATGGTTCCCAGGTAGAACACGCCCCCGACCTGGTCATTCACTGGGCCGCAGACAGCACCGACGCCCGTTATTTCCAGACCCGCTTCAGCAGTCACCATTTACTCAAGCCCATACCCAACGATTACGCTTCGCACCGTCGTAATGGCTTGTTTTTGTTTCATGGGCGGCATGTGCGCCAGGGACAGCTAGATGCTGACATTCTCGATCTCACGCCCACCCTCCTCTGGCTGCTGCAACAGCCCGTTCCCAGCCACATGGATGGTCGCGTTTTGACCGAATGTTTCACCCTTGACCGCCCCGTTACCTTTACCAGCGCGGCGCAGGCGCTAGACAAGACTGACTTCGCCCTGACGCCAGACGACGAAGCCGCCATCATGGACGCCCTGCGCGCTTTGGGTTACATTGAATGACTGTTTTCTGACCCTACTTTGGCTGCTTTGCGAGGCGTAAACAATAGGCCATTATGAGCGAACTCACCAATCCTCACGACCGTTTCTTCAAAGAGACCTTTACGCGCATTGAACTGGCGCAGGATTTCTTTGCCCATTATTTGCCACAACCAGTGGCTGCCACAATGAACCTGAACACGCTTGTGCTGCAATCTGGTAGTTTTGTTGACCCTGATTTGCAGCAGCAATTCGCTGATTTGCTCTACCGTGTTGCCTTACGTGACGGCGGTGATGCCTATCTCTACTTGCTCCTGGAACACAAAAGCTACGCAGACCCGCAAACGCCTTTCCAACTGCTGCGTTACCTGATTCGCATCTGGGAGCGAGACGTCCGCACAGATGGAACGTTGCGCCCGATTCTACCCCTGGTCGTTTATCATGGTCAGAACCAGTGGCATGTTCCCCTCTCGTTTTCCGCTTTGTACACTGGACCAGACGCTTTGCGTCCTTATTGGCCCGCTTTTCAATACGAACTGCAAGATTTGTCTGCCTTCAGCGACGCGGAGATACGGGGGGCATTGGAACTGCGGATTAGCTTGCTGGTGTTGAAATATATTTTTGATCCCAGATTGCGCACCCGCCTGGGGGACATCCTGGCTCTTTTCAACCAACTGGCAGATACACAATCGGCATTGGAATATCTAGGGACAGTGCTGTATTATATCGGTATGGCAGGCGCACAAATGACGTCGGAAGAGATGGCGACTGCGGTTAAGTCTGCGTTGGCGGATAAAGGAAGTGAACTGATGCAAACAATAGCCAGACAATGGATTGCTGAAGGTATTGAGCAAGGTATTGAGCAAGG
>CAYQYJ010000009.1:2603-15445 GCA_964421605.1 uncultured Ardenticatenaceae bacterium
AAGGTATTGAGCAAGGTATTGAGCAAGGCGTTGAGCAAGGACTTGAGCAGGGGCGCCTGCAGACATTGCAAGAGGGCATCCTGGACTTGCTCCAAACGCGCTTTGGCGACGTATCCAAAGCGATTACTGAGCAAGTTATAACCTTAACCGATGTTAAGACCTTGCGGCTGCTGCTGCGCGAAGCGGCTATGACGGCGGGCATGGCTGATTTTTCAAAAACGCTCTCCCGTTTTTCTTCTGAGTCAACGAATTAGATTCTTCCCCGACTGGAGTGGTCTCCACCCAGATTGCTCTAAACCGCCGATGAACAAGATCCCCTGCACAATTGGCATTACCGCGCACAATGAGGAAGCCAACATCGGCAAGCTGTTACAGCGCATGTTGGACCAGAAATTGGTCACCGTGGCGCCTTGTGAGATTCTCGTGGTTGCCAGCGGCTGCACAGATAATACGGAAGGGATTGTGCGGCAGTTTGAACAGCGCGACCCGCGCGTTCGTTTGTTGTCGCAAGAAAAGCGGGAAGGCAAGGCGTCGGCTATCAATTTGATTTTGCGGGATTCGCAGGAGAAGGTGGTAGTCATTTGCAGCGCGGATTTGTTGCCGGCATCTGACGCCATCGAACAACTCGTCGCCCCTTTTGCCGATCCCGAAATTGGCATGACAAGCTGCCGCCCTGTGCCCGTCAACGACCCGCACACCTTTATGGGCTTTGCTGCCCACCTCCTTTGGAACCTCCACCACGAGATCAACCTGCGCTCCTTCAAAGCGGGCGAAATGATCGCCTTTCGCAAAATTTTCGAGCGCATCCCCTACAAAACCTCTGTGGACGAAGCCAGCATTGAACCTGTGGTACGCGGGCAGGGCTATCAGGTGCGCTACGTACCCAATGCCATTGTCTCTAACAAGGGCCCCGAGACCGTCGCCGATTTTTTGCGCCAACGCCGCCGTATTTACTCTGGTCACCTCGACGTGAAGGTGCTGTTGGGTTATTCCGTCAGCACCATGGGCGCCGCCAAACTGCTGCGACTGCTGCTGCGCCATCTCGATTGGCGTCCCAAACAGTTTGTATGGACCTGGCTGGTTGTCGTCCTGGAAGCGTATGGTCGTTTCCTCGGCTGGCGTGACTTCAAAAACAAACGGGACCACACCGTTTGGGAAGTCGCCGTTACCACCAAAGAACTGGAAACACCCTGAACGAAAAAATATGAATTCTATGCTCGGCGTGCTGGCGAAGATACCCGCCTTCCGGCTGTATCGCCGCTTTGGCTGGCCCCAAACCTTGCCCGTTAACATCACCCTTTCCCCCTCGCCCAAATGCAACTCCCGCTGCCTCACCTGCAACATTTGGATGAAACGAGAAAACGAGTTGAATCTCGCTGAGTGGGACAAGGTGTTGGCATCCCTGGGCCGCGCGCCCTACTGGTTCACCATTAGTGGCGGGGAGCCGCTCATGTTTCCCAAGATTGTCGAGCTGGCGCAGCTTGTTTATGAGCATTGTCGTCCCGGCATTATCAATATTCCTACCAATGGCATCCTCAAGAGCGGGCCAGAACGGGTGCGGGCCATTCTGGAAAGCTGCCCGGACAGCCAGCTTATTATCAACTTGTCCCTCGATGGCGTTGGCGAGAAGCACGATTTTATTCGCGGCGTCATGGGCAACTTTGAAAAGTTTGAAGAACGTTTGCAGCAATATTTCGCGCTGCGCCGGGAATTCTCTAACCTGTCTGTGGGCATCCACTCCGTCGTGTCCGTGTTCAACGTGCATGACCTGGATGAATTGATCGCTTACGCTGACCAATCCACCGCCGATCAGTTTATCACCGAGATTGCCGAACCGCGCGTGGAATTAGACACAGTCGGTCTGCCCATTACGCCTGATAGAGTCGCCTATGCGGCGGCGATTGATAAACTAATTGCTTATGTCAACAAGCATCACTATCGCGGCGTCTCCCGTATAACGGAAGCGTTTCGCGTCGAATATTACAAACTGGTCAAGCGCATTCTGGATGAGCAAGATCAGGTGATTGCCTGTTATGCCGGCTGGGCCAGCGCCCAGATTTACGCCGATGGCACGGTCTGGCCCTGCTGCGTGCGCGCTGACAATTTGGGCAATCTGCGCGAGCATAATTATGATTTCAAATCAATCTGGTTTGGCGAAAAAATCAAGGAAGTTCGGCGCAGCATCGCTGCCAAAGAATGTTACTGCCCCCTGGCTAATGCTTCATACACCAACATGCTGCACGATGTCCCCACGCTTACCAAAGTAGCCGCCAAAGTTATTACCCCCGACTCCATTCGCGTCAATTAGCCGCTTTTCCCCCAAGAGTTCTTCTTTACTCCTCCAGGTCAAGTACGACAGGTGCGGCAACGCCGCCACGATGCTCAAAAACGTTTTCCAGGGCCGCGGTTATGACATTGCGACCTGCATCAATCTGGCTGCGCGTAAGGGTGATGGGAATATCCACGAAGCCTTGTTGGTTTAGGGTGCCTCTATAATAGGTTACTCCCACCAGACTGTTCAGTTCATACGGGTCCAGGTCGAATCCCCCTCCAGGCGCGCCATCTGTAAACAGTCCCCCCTCGCTCACTACCAGCCTGACCGTGTGCCCGGCAGGTCCCTCGACGCGCACCCACTGCGCTGGTTCGGTCACGGTTGTCGGGGGGAAGGGTACGCCAATGACGCTCAGGGTGGGCATAGGCGGCAGGTCGGCGCGCACGACAGCCTCAGAGCCGCTGAGGCTGCCAGGGATGGGTCCCAGTTGGGCGCTGACGTTAATCCCGCCAGCAAAGATAATCGTTATGGTAGCTCCCATCATTTCCAGGCCGGCAATGCTGCCTGCCTCGTTTGGTCCAGGCCCGGCTGCGCCGCGAATGCTGGTGGGATCCACGTCCACGGAAAATGCCACGCTTTCGCCAGGATTAAAATCGGTAAAGTGCAAATCGAGCATATCGTAGCCGCCATCGTGCGCCAGCAGATAGCTGTGACCCACAAAGCCGACCGGTTGGGGCATGGCGTCTATCTGTAAATCTTTAGCAACCAGGTCGCCGGCTGCGCCATAAGGATCAAAGACGAGATCGGGCAGAATCGCTGTGCGCAGGTCAATACGTAGTTGCACAACGGTTTCACCGCCAGGGGAATCGTTGTACAGGTTGAATGCGCCTGAGGTGAACGTGCTGGCGTTGAGGCCGTCATGGGGCGTGACGCTGAGGCGTGCCGCAGCAATAGCGGGTGGGTAAGCGGCATGTTCCAGAAAGGGCAGGTAAACGAGGTTGTTGCTCTGGACGTCAGCCTTCGCTGGCTCTCCACTACTCCATATCAAGATGCAGCCCCACATTATCCACATCGTCCACCGTTTCATGTCTACGCCTCTGGTGCGGAAAGATACGTCTATTGCCTTGCGCTGCCGGCAATTGTAGCTCCTGGCCCGTCGGCTCACAAATGTAGGCTCTCCGTCTGCCAATAGTGGGGTGAGGTTTGTAGCTTGTTACTCCTTTTTTGCGTACACTCAGGGCATGAAAGTTGTCGTAACGGGTGCTACGGGTTTCTTGGGGGCGGCTTTGACCCAGGCGCTGCTGCGCCAGGGAGCGGAACTTCACGTAGTCGTGCGGCCCGATTCAGCGCGTAGTCGTCTGCATGGGCTGTCGCTGACGGTTCATGAAGCCGAGATAACCCAGCCGGAAACGTTGACTGGACTGTTTGCTGGGGCGGATTGGGTGGTGCACGCTGCCGGCATTCTCGGCCAACCCGGCCTCTCCGAATCTGATTACCAGCGCATTAACGTCCTGGGCACGCGCCACGTCCTGCAAGCCATTAGTGACAGCGGCGCGCGCCCGCGCGTGCTGCACGTCAGCAGCGCTGGCGTGTTGGGCCCGTTAACCCCTGGCGCCGCCGCGCCCGACGAAACCGCTCCTCTGGCTCCCAGCAACGCCTACGAACGCAGCAAAGCGGACGCTGAAAAAGTCGCTGCCGCTTTTGCCGCTGATGGGCTGCCCGTAATCATCGCCCGCCCTGAATTCGTCTACGGTCCAGGCGACTGGCACGTTTTGGGTCTCTTTCAGGCGATCCAGCAGGGCCGATTCTTCTACATTGGCGGCGGGCATAACACCTGTCACCCCACTTTCATAGAGGACGCAGTTGCCGGCATGTTAGCTTGTCTCCAGCGCGGCGAACCCGGTCAGGCATATCACATCACCGGTCCGCGCCCTGTTGCTTTCCGTGAACTGGCAACAACCATTGCTGCCGCCCTCAACGTCCTTCCGCCGCGCCTGAGTTTGCCTGTCTGGCTGGCATATAGCGGCGCGCTAGGACTGGAAATCGTGGGCAAAATCACCGGGCGTCCCGTTCCCCTCAGCCGTACCGGCGTGGCGTTCTTCAGCGAAAACCGCCGCTTCTCTTACGCCAAAGCGCAGCGCCACCTCAGTTATCAGCCCCAGGTAGACCTCACTGCCGGCATCACCCGCACCATCGCCTGGTACCAACAACAAGGCAAACTGACTCCCTAACCCTACTTCTCCCTTCTCCCCGGTGTCCTCATGGCTTTTAATTGGTTAAACAAGTTCCAACACGAAATGGAAAAACCCGACAACTATGCCGAAAAGACGCTGGCAGCGTACAAATTAGGCATGAAAGCGGGTGGTTCCATTGTCGGCGTGCGCCTGGAAGTGCAGCCGGATTGCTGTCAGGCGGCTAAGGCGCTGCCTGATGCCCAGGTGTACGCGCCCGATGACGCTCCCCGCGTGCCCCTGCCTGGCTGTACCCTGGGGCGACGCTGCACCTGTGTGTACCGTCCGGTCATGAAGTACGAGATTTCCCCTGAATAGACCGCCGATGTCCCGACTTCCCCACCGCTCCATCAAATCGCTGTACCCGCTGGCTTTGGCTGAAGGTGAAGGCGTGGGCACGGCTTATGAATATTTCGCCAAACGGCTGGCCCTGTCCCGCTGGCTGCCACCGCGCTTCCACCCCCGTCGCCTTCTGATTGCCGGCTTACCCCAAAAATATGGCCTCAGCTTTGATTTCTGGCTGCTCGCTGCCGAATGGGGCGCGACGTTAACGGTAGCTGACGAGCGCCCCCCCGTCCTACAAAAGGCGCAGGCGGCGCTGCATACGGCTCAAGAGCAGGGGCTGTTGCCGGCATTTTCCCCCATTTTCACCCTGATAACAGATTGGTCCCAACCCACAGAACTGGCAGGCGATTTTGATTTAATCCTCTCTTCAGAACTATTGCAGCGGTTGCCTCCTGTCGCCCGCCGCCCTTACCTGCGCCATCTACAAGCATTAACTCCCGCCCTGGGCCTCTTTTGCCCCAACGCTGCCAACCCGGACCATACCAACCTAAGTGGCCTCACCGGACTGACCTTGACTGAGTTGTCCGCTTTGAACGAGGACGCCGCCTGGCAAACCACCACCGGATACATTGACATGCCCCCATTCCCACCGGGCGTTGTCCGCAGCGAAACGCAGCGCGCCCAGGCCAGCAGCGGGTGGTTGGAGGCTGCCGCCATGTGGGGGTTGGGTTGGTATGCGCGGCTGGAGTGGTGGATGCCGGCATCCATCCGCCGTACCCATTCCCACATCGTTTACAGCTTCATGTACAACTATAGACTACAAAAGTCTGGAAGACTTTTGTAGTCTGGTCGGCATACCCCTACCTTGACCACCTTCCTGCCTGGGCTATAATCCCCTCATCTGCGGACGTGGTCAGTAGTCGAAAACGAAGAATGACGTCTGGTAATAAACGCCCTGGCAGTCTCATTCCGAGCGGAGCGAGAACCCCTTCAGCGCTGGAGAGCCAGGATGAGTGGGATTCCTCAGGCTGTCACCTTCGGAATGACAATGGGTTACGCAACTAAGTTTTCAGATTCCTATAACTGCCCACTCGCCACTGATCACTATTTTACAGGAGGCTATGTGCCTAAAGCATTAATTACTGGTATCACCGGCCAGGATGGTTCCTACCTGGCTGAATTCTTGTTAAAACAAGGGTACGACGTCGTTGGCATGGTGCGCCGCACCAGCACCATCAACTTCCACCGCCTGGCCCCCATCCAGGACCGAATCACCCTGGCCAACGGCGACATGCTCGACCAGATTTCCCTGGTCCACATCCTGGAAGAACACCGCCCGGACGAAATCTACAACCTGGCAGCCCAATCCTTTGTCCAGACCTCCTGGACGCAGCCCGTGTTTACAGGTGAAGTGACAGCCTTAGGCGTCACGCGTCTTTTAGACGCCATCCGCATTGTCAACCCCCAGATTCGCTTCTACCAGGCCAGTTCCAGCGAAATGTTTGGCAAAGTGCGCGAAGTGCCCCAAAAAGAAACCACCCCTTTCTATCCTCGCAGCCCCTACGGTGTGGCAAAAGTTTACGGGCATTGGATCACCGTCAACTACCGCGAGAGCTACAACCTCCACGCCGTTTCCGGCATCTTGTTCAATCACGAAAGTCCCCGCCGCGGCCTGGAGTTTGTCACCCGCAAAATCACGCATCACGTTGCCAAGATTAAGCTAGGATTGACCCAAGAGTTGCGCCTGGGCAACCTGGACTCCCGCCGCGATTGGGGGTACGCTGGCGACTACGTCGAAGCCATGTGGCGCATGTTGCAAACCGATGCCCCCTCCGACTACGTCATCGCCACTGGCGAAACCCACTCAATCGAACAATTCCTCCAGGAAGCATTTGGTTATGTCAATCTGGACTGGCGCGACTATGTGGTGCAAGACCCCCGCTTCATGCGTCCTGCCGAGGTGGACCTGCTCGTTGGCGACCCCAGCAAGGCGGGTCGTGAATTGGGGTGGGAACCGCGCATGACGTTTGCTGAACTGGTGCGCCTGATGGTGGACGCCGATATCAAAATGCTGGAAGACGGACGCATCCCGATGTGATGCGTCCTGGCGATTGGTCTCTCTATCAGATGGACCAATCTGTGAGCCGCAAAGGAGACAGGCTTCATGGTTGCAATCAAATTCGGCACAGATGGCTGGCGTGGCCGCATCGCCGAAGATTATACCTTTGACAATCTGCGCCGCTGCGCCCAGGGATTTGCCGCCTATTTGCAGCAAGTCGGGCTGGCGCAAAAAGGCGTGGTCATTGGCTACGATAAACGCTTCCACGCCAATCATTTCGCTGCCGCCGCCGCCGAAGTGCTGGCAGCCAATGGCATTCCCGTCTGGTTAACCGACGACGCCACGCCCACGCCCACCATTTCCTACGCGGTGGTGGATAAGGCTGCCGGCGGAGCCATCAACATCACCGCCAGCCACAATCCACCTGAAGACTGCGGCTTTAAGGTGCGCGACCCACATGGGGGGGCTATTGCTCCTGCCCAGTTGCACCAGATTGAGCGCTTGATTCCCGATGAGATGGCTGGCGTGCGCCGGATGAACCTGGACGACGCGTGCAGCGATGGCTTAGTGACCATCTTCGATGCCCGTCCCGCCTATATTACCCAACTACACCGCCTGGTAGACCTGGAACCCATTAAGGCGGCTGGCTTTCATTTGCTGGTGGATTGCATGTGGGGCAACGGCGCAGGCTGGTTTCCCTCGCTGCTGGCGGGCGGGGCCACGACTGTGCATGAAGTGCACAACGAACGCAACCCGATTTTCCCGCATATGTCTCGCCCAGAGCCTATTCCCCCCAACGTCGATCACGGTTTGTCGTTTGTGACCCAACTGGGCGCGGACGTAGCCATCATTAACGATGGCGACGCCGACCGCGTGGGTTTTGGCGACGAGCAAGGGCGATTCATTGACCAACTGCGCGTCTTTGGACTGATTGGCTACTATTTGCTGGAAATTCGCGGCGAGCGCGGCCCCATCGTCAAGACTCTTTCCACCACCAAAATGCTGAACAAACTGGCGCAAATCTACCAGGTGCCCTTGTACGAGACGGGCGTTGGCTTTAAGTACATTGCCCCCAAAATGCTAGAGGTCAACGCCCTGGTTGGCGGCGAGGAAAGCGGCGGTTACGCTTTTCGCGGGCATGTGCCCGAACGGGACGGGATTCTGGCGGGATTGTATCTGCTGGACATGATGGTGCAGACTGGACAGAAGCCGTCGCAGTTGTTGGACACGTTATTTGCTCTGGTGGGCCCGCACTACTACCATCGCATAGACACCCGTTTTGCGCCAGCGCGGCAGGCTGAAACTCAAGCGCGCGTCTCCGCAGCGCAGCCGGCAACGATTGGCGGCCTCAAAGTAGTTGATAAAATCACCATTGATGGTTTTCAGTTCTTGATGGAAGACGGCGGCTGGCTGCTAATCCGGTTTAGCGGCACAGAACCTATTATTCGCGTTTATTGCGAAACAACGCGCCAGGATCGCGTCCAGGCTATTTTGGAAGATGGTATGCGCCTGGCGGGCTTGCTTTAACAGAAGTTCAACTTCTTCGGAGAAAAGGCATTGCCTATAAAAATGGGTGTCAGCCCCGCCGCAGGCGGGGCTGACACCCACCACGATTAAGTGCAGCGCTACCGATTACAAAACGCTCAAAAACTTTTGTAATCGGTCTGGCAGCGCGTAAGTTGTAGGCTATCTGACAAGGGGTTCTTCTCGCAGAATGGAACCTATCCACACGTACTTTTAGATTTTTCTTATGACTGATTCCAAAGCATTTCAAGATTATTACCCTGACGACACCAGTCATTGTTATGGTTGCGGTCGTCTGAATCAGGATGGCTTGCAGATTAAGAGTTATTGGGAAGGGGAAACCGCGGTCTGTGTGTACCAGCCGCGCCCTTATCACACAGCCATCCCCGGTTACGTCTATGGCGGCTTGATTGCTTCCCTGATTGACTGCCACAGCACGGGGACAGCTTCTGCTGCCGCCTATCGCGCCGAGGGGCGCGCCCTGGGCGCGGCACCGGTGCCGCGCTATGTGACCGCTTCGCTGCATGTAGATTACCTGAAACCCACGCCGCTGGACGGCCCGCTGCAACTGCGCGCCGTTGTCAAAGAGATCAAAGGGCGCAAAACAGTGGTGACCTGTTCGCTGTGGGTTAATGGAGTGGAAACGGCGCGCGGCGAGGTCGTGGCGGTACAGATGCCAGACACATTCCAACTGCGCCAGCCATGATCCGCCATGTTGGTTGACACCCACTGCCATCTGGATTTTGACCGCTTTGACGAGGATCGCGCGGAAGTCGTGGCGCGAGCGGTAGCGGCAGGTGTGGCGCGAATGATTGTCCCTGCGCTGCACCCCACTAACTGGCGCGTTGTCCTCCAACTTGCCGAAACCTATCCTGCTGTCTATGCCGCTCTGGGCGTACATCCGAACTCTTGCGCCGATTGGGATGATAATTGGATAGCAGAACTGCGCCAACTGGCGCAGCATGAGAAAGTTGTGGCTGTTGGGGAGATCGGCTTAGACTACTATTGGGATCTGACGCCAAAGACTGTACAGCAGCGCGCTTTTGCGGCACAATTAGCGTTGGCGGCAGAACTTAACCTGCCGGCAATCATTCACAATCGTGAAGCAGACGAGGACGTACTGCAGTTGCTGACCGCCTCGCCTCTGGCTGGGCGTGATAACCCTGGCGTGCTCCATTCTTTTGCCGCGGCCTGGGACGTGGCGCAGCCGGCGTTGGAAATGGGTTTTTATCTGGGCTTTACCGGCCCCATTACCTATAAAAAGGCAGCCGCGCTGCGCGCCGTGGCCGCCCAAACCCCACCAGCCCGCCTGCTGGTCGAGACCGACGCCCCTTTTCTGCCGCCCCATCCCCACCGCGGCCAGCGCAATGAGCCGGCTTATGTGGCTTACGTGGCGGCAGGGCTGGCTGCTGCGCGCGGCGAAACCGTAGACGCCCTGGCGACCCAAACAACCGCGAATGCGGCTCGTTTGTTTGGCGGTTTGCGCCTGTAAAGGTTTTCATGCAACCACTCTATCTAAACGTGAAACAAGCGGAAGAGTTCGACCTATTTGCTCCCATCCACGCCCAAATACAGCAGGTGGAAGCGCGTATGCGGCAGATAACGGTGGCGGCCCATCCCGCTTTGGCCTCAGCGCTAAATTACTTGCTGCAAAGTGGGGGGAAACGAGCCCGCCCGGCGGTCACCCTGTTGGCGGGCGACGCCTTAAATGCCCCCCTGGACGCGCTGCTCAACCTGGCTGGCGCCGTGGAACTGCTGCATACCGCCACGCTGGTGCATGACGACATTATTGATGGTGCGCTGCTGCGGCGCGGCGTCAGCACGCTCAACGCCACCTGGTCCCCTGGAGCCACCATACTCACGGGCGACTTCATCTTTGCCCGCGCCGCCCAACTGGCTGCCGCCACCGGCAGCGTGCGCGTCATGTCCCTGTTTGCCGACTGCTTAATGACCATTTGCAATGGCGAGTTAAACCAGCTTTTTGAGGGGCGCGGCGGTGAGCGGGAGCGGCAGGCTTACTACGATCGCATTTTTGCCAAGACAGCCTCTCTGTTTGCCCTGGCAAGCGAAGCGGCGGCGGTGCTGGCGACGGATGATGAACAGATCATTGCCGAGATGCGCCGTTTTGGGCAAAAGTTGGGCATGGCTTTTCAGATTGTGGACGACATTCTGGACTTTGTGGGAGAAGAGACAGCCGTCGGCAAGCCTTTGGGTAGCGATTTGCAGCAAGGTTTGGTAACGCTGCCCACCCTTTATTTCCTGGAACGTTACCCTGACGATGGGCGCGTAGCCGCCGTATTAAATGGGCATAAGCGGGATCCGGAGCGGATGGCTCAGGCGTTGGCTGCCATTCGCGAGTCCGATGCGATTCAACTGGCTCTGGCGGAGGCCCGCGATTTTGCCGCTGAAGCCAAACGTTCACTCCTGATCCTGTCTGCGTCCGCGGAACGGGATACCCTGGCTGCTCTGGCTGACTATGTAGTCAACCGCGACCTGTAACGTTATGCCCTGATGTTCACCCCCAACCACCGTTCCGCGCGGCGTTTTCTCCCCATTGACCTCTCCATTATTATCGTTAGCTGGAACGTCCGTGATTTGCTGCGGCGCTGCCTGCAATCTATTGCTGCCGGGCAGGGCGATCTGCGCCTGGATGTCATTGTCGTGGACAGCGGTTCCGTTGACGGCAGCCCGCAAATGGTGGCGCAAGAGTTTCCCCAGGTACATCTGATTGCCTGCCAGGAAAATGTTGGCTTTCCCAAGGGGAACAATATAGGTTTAGTACAGGCTGCCGGACGTTATATTATGCTGCTTAATCCCGATACAGAGGTTGTCGGGGCAGCCCTGCCGCGATTGGTCTCTTTTCTGGACAATCACCCAGACGTAGGCGTGGTGGGCCCACAGTTGTTATATGGTGATGGTCGTGTGCAATCCTCCCGCCGCCGTTTCCCCACATTGGCTACAGCCTTTTTAGAGAGTACGTGGCTGCAGCCTTATGCCCCATCCCACGTCTTGCGCCGTTATTATGCGCTTGACTTGCCTGATGCGGCGACTGCTGATGTGGATTGGGTGGTTGGCGCAGCCTTGATGACGCGCCAGGAAGTTGTGGCGCAGGTAGGGGAGATGGATGAAGGGTATTTCATGTACTCTGAGGAGTTGGACTGGTGCCGCCGCATGAAGGCTGCGGGGTGGCGGGTGGTTTATTTGCCGGCATCTCAAATTATCCACCACGAAGGCAAAAGCAGCGAACAGGCAGTGACGGCGCGCCACATCCATTTCCATCGCGCCCGGCTGCGTTATTTTCGTAAGTTCCATGGGGTTGTGCCGGCATTTTGTCTGCGCCTCTTCCTACTCGCCAGCTACGCCTACCAACTCCTTTGGGAGGCGGCTAAAGGCGTTTTGGGACACCGTCGCGATTTACGCTGGCAGCGGGTTAACGCTTACTGGCAGGTGCTGCGCTCTGGTTTGCGTCCCGCCGGCTACGATAATTGAAAACAGCCACCTTGGTAAATAGCGCCCCTCCCGCATGAGAAATTCCTTGCCGATCCCTAAACTGAAAATCGGTCTGGTAACGGGCGAATTCCCGCCTATGGAAGGCGGCGTGGGCGCATTTACCCAGGAACTAGCCATAGCGTTGCATGCCCTGGGGCACGACGTCTCTATTTTTACCAGCCGCCTGGCGCGCCCCCCAGACGCATCGCGCCACTGGCGCGATCTGCGCCGTCCGCTGCCCCTGCCCTATGCCCACCTCTACCCCTGGGCGCACCGCTGGCATTGGCGGGATGTGGCTGCCCTGGCTGACCTGACGCTGGCGCAGGAACTGGACGTGCTGGACATTCAATACCAGGCTGCCGCCTACAACATGCGCCACCCCGCCATCAACCTGGCTCCCTGGCGGCTTAAAGGATTGGTCCCCACAGTCGTTACGTTTCATGACTTGCGCGTGCCCTATCTCTTCCCTAAAGCGGGATCGCTGCGCCGTCTGGCCGTCAACGTGATGGCCCGTTACGCGCATGGCGTTATCGTCACCAACCGCGCCGACGCGGCACAGGTGAGACCGCTCAATGCTTCCGTTGCCGCCATACCCATTGGCAGCAACATTGCCGTACATACCTCTTCGCCCGCCGCTGTCGCTGAATTGCGCCGCCAGTTAGGTCTTCCTTCCGACGCCTTGCTCCTGGGCTATTTTGGCTTTCTCAACCCCAGCAAAGGGGCTGATACGCTACTGGCGGCGTTAGCCCAATGCCCCCCACAAACGCACCTCGTCTTCATTGGCGGGCGCACGGGCGACAGCGACCCGGCTACCAACCAGGCGTTTCTGGCGCATCTGGATTCCCTGATTGCGGATCAGGCGTTGTCGCCCCGTGTGCATTGGACGGGTTTTGTGCCGGCAGCCGCCGTCTCCACCTATCTCCACGCCGCCGATTTAATGGTCATGCCCTACCGGGATGGCGTATCCCTGCGCCGCGGTACA
>CAYQYJ010000009.1:15545-23996 GCA_964421605.1 uncultured Ardenticatenaceae bacterium
GTCGCTAAAGATGGGCGCGGATAGAAAGGCAATCTGCGTCCCATCGGGCGACCACAACGGACGCTGTACGCAGACGTCAGCCGCAGTTAACCGCATCGGCGCGCTCCCGGCCAACCCCACCCGAAACAGACCATCCGCAGCCACAACGGCTATGGCGCTCCCGTCCGGAGACCAGACCGGCCCGCTGTCAAAACGCTGGGAGCCGCTGTCCAATGTTGCCAGTTGCTGCAAACTGAACGCCAGTTGTGGCGATTCCAGATCATCCAATCGCACCCACATCAGACCTGACGCCGCCAGCCCCGCGGCATCGCGGCGGCGCGCCGTATGTAGCAGCGCAATAGCTGCCCCATCTGGCGACCAGGCGGGGCTGGCGTGCTGCCAGCCGGCGACGATTTCCCCTACCGTTTCCCCAGACAAATCCAATAACGTCAGACTGCGCCCCGAAGCCCCCGCGTAGACTAACCGCTCCCCCTGTGGCTCCCAGGCAAACTCCCAACCATCGTCAGCCAACAACTGGGGCGCGCTTGCCCCTTCCACTTGCAGCAAATACAGCCGGCTGCGCGTTGACTCCTGATACCCATAGGCCAGATATTGGCCGTCAGCCGAGAACGCCAGCAGACGGCTAGGCGTGTGTAAGGCGCACGGCGTAGTTTCGGCGACTGTGGTGATAACGGCAATCGTGGGAGACGGCGCGGTTGGCGTGTTGGTTGTTGGCGTGGCTGTGGGGGCAGCGGTCTGGCATCCAGCCAGCCACAGCCCGGCCAGAAGCAGCCACGCCAGCCAGTATGACCGCTGCTGCCGGCAATGAGAAAACTGGTTGGGGCATAGTTCATTCATGGGCTGTCCCAATCTGGTGAGCCGGCTGTCGCGCCGGCTGGGGGAAATTAACGACTACCATCATAACATGCTTTGTAGCGTCTGCCACATTGAGCATTTGTCCAGGTGCATAAATCTGCCCAGACCGTTACAATTAAGCTTCGACAAAACTTGACCATTGCTTAGCCAATCGAAAACCACACATGATAACTATCTACCAACTCTCCCTGGGTCCTCTGCAAACAAACTGCTACATTCTCGGCTGCCAGGCAACGCGCCGCGCCGCCGTCATTGACCCTTCCTGGGATGGAGCCGCCATTAAGCAAAAACTGGACGAGGAAGGTTTGGAACTAAGCCACATCTTGCTGACGCACACCCATTTCGACCATATAGGTGGCCTGGCTGAACTGAAAGCGCTGACAGGCGCGCCCATTTGGGGCCACCAGGACGCTATACCTATGTTGGAAAGGGCAGAAACCCTGGCTAATTTGTGGGGGATTTACGTTGAGCCGCCGCCCCCCATAGAGGAACTCCTTACCGAAGGGCAGCGGCTCCAGGTGGGCGAGATTGAACTGGAGGTGATGGAAACCCCCGGACACGCCCCAGGGCACGTCAGTTTTTATGTGCCCTCCCATCACCTTCTCTTTGATGGAGACGTTCTATTTCAGGAAGGTATTGGCCGCACCGACTTCCCTGGCGGCAGTTATCAACTGCTGATGCAGACCATCTGGGAAAGATTTATGACGCTGCCGGATGAAACCCGCGTCCTCAGCGGACATGGCGCAGTTACCACCATAGGCGATGAGCGTCTGCGTAACCCTTTTCTCCAAGAATAACGCGCCAGGGCGTCACGGGGCTGACGGCGTAGGCATGGGGGTAGCAGTTGGCGTGGGTGTAGGCGTGGGCACGGCGCCAGTCCAAAGGAAGAAGCCATCCGCGCTGGCTTCCCCGCCATACGTATAGATAAAGCCGCCGTCGCTTCGCTTGCCTGTTACTTGTACAATGCTTACGCGCCAGCGTATCAGGCGTTCTTCGGGTATTTCGGGGCGCCAGGTAGAGGGCGTCTGGAAGGAGGTTTGCCGCGTGAAGGCGCGACGGGGGTGGCTGTCTACGGCGTTCAAGTCTAGCATTTCCACCATGTACCACTCCGACTCGCTCAAATCCTTGACGGCGATCCATTGCAGCGTCACGGGCCCATCTGGCGGCGTGATCACCGCATTTTGTGGGGGATAAAGCAAACGCGGCCCCTGCGGCAGCGCCGTCGGTCCTGGCGTAGGGGAGGGTCCGGGTGTGTTGATAAACTCCGCTTCCGTGTAGCTGATCGCCGGAATACAGACAGTGTCTCCGGGCCGGATCAAGGATTGCACATCCAACCGGTTAACAGCCAGAAGCGCATCCAGCGGAACGCCATATCGCACGGCAATAGCCACCATCGTATCGTTGCCCTGAATTTCATACCGTTCACAATTAGTCGGGTCTGCCAGTACAGTATCCGCGCCTATTTGCACCTGAACGGGTTGCAAGGGCGGCGTAGGCGTGGGCCAGGGGATGGCTAACTGCTGTTCGGCGCGAATCAGGGGGTTGTCTGGCGAGAGGTTGTTGAGTAGGGCGATGCTATCAATAGAGACTTGATAGCGAAAGGATAGGGAAAACAGCGTATCGCCGGGGGCAACGGTGACCAACAGCGGCGGCTGTGGCGTGGTGGTGGGTTGTGGCGTAGGCGTGATCGTGGGCGGTTGCGTGGGGGGGCTGGTCTCGCTGGGCAGCGGCGTCCAGGTGGGGGTGTAGGTGATGGTGGGGGGGATGGGTGTGGACGTGGGCACAAGAGCCAGGGTTACAGGCGTGGGGTTTTGCAGCACAATGGCCCCCAGACCCATCGTAATCGCCGCAATAATGAGCGTGATCAGCAGGCTTAGGCGGGACTGCCGTTCGCGCATCTGGCTTTCAATGATCGTTGGCAGGGAAGGGAGAGCGGCAGCGACGGCTGTTGGAACAGGACTGCTCTCCGCGTCTGCAGTTGCCGCCATGTCTGCCGCCACATTTTTGTCTGCGGCAGCGGCGAACAATGATGCCGGCACAGGCGCGCCGCACATCAGGCAAATTGTGTCCCCTGCCTGTACGCGGCTGTCGCAAACAGGACAGCGCGTTTCTGCTTCATTCTCCGCCGGGGGTTGGTCTGGTGATAAGTTACTCATACGTTATGCACAGAGCCGGCGCATCAAAATGCCGGCATAAAAAAAGGCACGTTGTCGCCGCGCCGCTACTGTGCATTATAGCAAAGGTGGGGCAGGTTTCAAACCTGCCCCACCTGGCGTTAAAACTGCTTGGAATTACGGTTTGGCAAACACAGCAAAGAACAACTCATAGACCGGCTGCGGTCCCACCGTAAAGGTTACCGAAGCCGAGCCGCTGCCCGAACTATGTTCATAGGTGGCGGTATTGGTGATCGTCATACCCCAGGCGTCCTCCGTCACCTGCGCCGTGAAGCGGATGATGACCAGTTCGCCCGTTGCCGGCACAGTCACCGTTTCCGAGAAATCCTCACAATCCAGACCCGCCGGGATCATGTCCGTCACCAGCACGTCCACAGCGTCAGCATAACCTGTATTGCTCAGAATGATGGTGAAAGTCACCACATCGCCAGGCAGTACCGGATCGCGCGGCAGTTCCACCAGTTTGGCAATGTGCAGTTCCGGCTCGCCGGGCAGTGTGAATCGTCCCAACACCTGGTCATGGTCGGTCACCCGGCTGCCTGCGGGGAATTCCGCATTCGTGTGCACAATGTCCACAAAACTGAGCGCGCCATACAACCCTGGCGAGGCTAATATCTGGTCCAACACCTGGCTGTTGCTATCAAACACATACGTGTACCGCTCTGATGGCGGCAGCTCGCTAACCAGGTTGTGCAGAACGACATCGCCGTCCGCCTCGCCGCGCAGAATGCTCAGCGTTTCGGAGAAGTCAAAGTCGTTCAGGTCACCCAACACCACCACCCGCGCCCATGGATCCAGCGCCAACACGCTATCTACAAACGTGTTGATCACCTCCGCCTGCGCATGACGTTGCACTTCCGACGGTCGCTCTGGCGGCTGGATACGGCCAAACAACGGCTGGTCGCCCCCTTTAGAGTTGAAGTGGTTGTTAATCACAATCACTGTTTCGCCGTTGAATAGGAACTCCGCCGCCAGCGCCTTGCGGCTGTCGTCGAAAGCAGGATTAGTGGGGTCAACGCGACCTGGGCTGTACGTCAATTCTGGCCCATCTGCGCCAGCAATGACGCTCGTAGCCGTGGTAGCGTCGCCGCCGGGGCGATCCACGAAAGAGACCCGCGCCGGATTGAAGAGGAATCCAACCCGAATGTTGCCGCCGGGTTGTCCGCCATCCATATTGTCTTCAGGAGCGATGTCGCGGAACTCATAAGTCGGTCCCCCAGCAGTCACAATAGCATCAATTAAAGCCTGGTACGTGGCGCTGGCGTCCACCGTGCCATCGTCTGTCGGGCCGGTGTTGTCCTGGACTTCCTGAATACCGATGATGTCCGGCGACAGCATGTGGTTCACAATGCGTTCTGCCAGACCGTTAATGCGGGCTGGATCGTCGCCTGGGTCCAGGTTTTCCACGTTCATGGTCGCCACGCTCAACTCTTCGTCGGCGCCAGGCGTGGTCACTTCCAGGTCCAACGTACCTGTACTGGCTGGTAAAGGCTCGAAGTTGAGCAGCTTGAAGTTGCCAAAGGTGTAGCTCATCACGCCCACAACCGGCGCCGTGAACTTCTCGCCCACATTGACTTGCGGCGGGCTAGAGACCAGCCCGTCGTCAATGAGGATGCGTTCCGGGTTGAAATCGTCCGCCTGAATGGCAATGCCGCCGCGATCCGTCAGACCAGTGGCGTGAGCGCCATCGTCGCCCACCACGCCGATTTCGCCGAAGTTGCTGGTGGCCCCAACGATCAGCGCGTTATTGACCTGGACCAGCATCGCTTCCATGCTTTCATAGAAGTCAATGCCATCCTGAGCGGGATCGAACACCGCGCCTTCCTCGACCACGCCATTACTGTCGTTGTCAATGATCATGGCTGGCGGGATGCGCCCGCCGTTGCCCAGGATGACGGCGGGGGGCAGCGGGTTGCCGCTGGAGACCCAGGTTACCGTGTCAGCATCAATTTCACTGGTGGGCAGGTTGCCGCTGCTGATGCCGCCTGGATAGAACTCGTTGACGCTTCCCTCAACCACCACGGCGTCGCCTACTACCACGGAGGGGGCGCTGCCTGTGTAGACGTAAATCGCTTCTGAAGTGGCGTCGTCGCCATCGGCGTTGCCTGGCGCTTCTTGCAGATAGAAGCCGTTATTGTCCACCACGGTGACAATGCCATCTACGCCGGAGACCGCCGCGCCATAGAGCGGCGAAACGTGGGCTGCGCCTTGAATGTGGTGAATGTTCAACTCGTTGCCCACGTGCGTAACGACGGTGGGCCCAAAAGTGGCGGTAATGAAGTTACTGGCGCTAATGGCGTAGTTATCGTTGTAGACGTTGGTGATTTCGGTGGTGGCGGTGACCGCGAAACTGACGCTGACGCTGCTGAAATTGGGCAGCGTGCCCAGGTTCCAGGTGACGATGCCGCTGTCATACGTGCCGGCATCGCTGGCGAAAGCGAAAGTTGTATTGGCAGGAACCACGTCCGTGATCACCACGTCCGTCAAGTCATAACCCAGTTCATTATTCACCGTAATGTCATACGTAAACAGGGAGCCAGGGGGAACCAGCACAGGCGCCTCCTTGCCGATTTCGGGCGCGGGCGCTTGCAGACCAATGTCCTCATTGCGGCGCGGCAGCAGTTTGAAGTTGTCGAACGAGTAGTAGCCTATGCCGCGGATATAACCGTAGAAGTCGCCAAATTGCGGCAGGTAAGTCAGGTTGCCGTCCCGGTCGCCCAGATCATCGGCGCGCGCGGGCCCGCTGCCATCGTCAAAGTACCATTCGCCAAAGCCCAGGTCGTCATCGGTGACGGTGGCGTCTTGGAACTCAATGAGTACGCCTTCCCACGGTTCGGAAATGGCCCGATCCACGTCGTCAAAAGCGGCGGTATCCAACAGTTCAGGCGACAGCGGCGACGTGGCCCCCAACACTTCCACGCTCCAGGGATCGCCGCTCAAGTCCAGTTCCGTCAGACCAAAATATTCGCTGACGGTTCCCAAGACGCGCACCACACTCCCTTCGGGGGCTACCAGGCCGCCAAAACCACTGGCGCGGAACACAGGGACGCCGCTGTAAGCGCCGCCGCCGGCATCCTGCATCACGAACAGGCGCGACGGCGTGTCAATTTCGCCGGGGGCTGCCGTCACCACGCCTTCCACCAGCACCACCTGACCCACATACGGGGAGGCGTCATCCGCACCAGGATCGGCTACCGTCTGGATGTCATAAATCGTCACCGTGGGCACGACAATTGTGTCTGCGCTGTCGCTGTTGTTGGCGGGATCATCGCCCGCCTGATCCGTGCTGACGACAGCCTGGTTGGTCAGGATAGCGCCGCCCGTCTGCGAAACCTCCAGGGTGGCGGTCAGTTGGAAGGTAACCGTCATCAGCGCCGGCACGTCGGGCAGAGACCAGACGTAGACGCCGGCTGCCGGGTTGTCCGGCGTGACGCCGCTGTTGTCGCTGACGTAACTCACGCCGGCGGGGAGGGTGTCGGTGAGAATGAGGGCGGATGCCGGCAACGCCGCATCATTAGCCAGGTGAATATCATATACCAGCAGGCTGCCCGCTTCGGGCGAAACCGTCATGGGCCCATCTTTGGCCAATGACAGGTCGCCAGCAATAGGGCAGTTGTTGGCTGCGCCCGCGCTGGGCAGCGCCTGCAAATACGTCTCCGTATTGCGCCCGCCGCCGCTGCCGTTCGGGCAGCGCTGGTTCGCGTGGCTATCCTTATCCCCGGCCCCATTTTCGTTCACTTGAGGCTGACCCGCGTTCAGCAGCGCCAGCAGCCCGGCGTCGTCATTGTCGTCGGTGTCGTACACAATCGCGTCTACCAGGTTATTGGTAGTCACGGGCGTCATATCAGGGAAATCGGCGGCGTCCGCCAGATAGAGTGCGGCAGCGTCCGCCCCATTTTGCAGCCAAAACGGATCGGGGACGATAATGTCAGCATCTACCAGGCCGCTGCCGCCAATGACAAAGTATCCATTAGCATCGGTGGTGTAGCCATCGAGGTCAAGAACAGGCATATAGGAGGCGTCATTGCTGCCGTTATACAGGACGACCACCAACCCATCCAGTGGGGTATTCCCTTCGCCGCCGTCGAAGAGTTCAATGAACTCAGTCGTTTCATCCCCGCCCATATCCGCGTCCAGCTCATTGATAAGGATATTGGGCAGCGGGCAGTTATTGGCTGCGCCAGAGGTGGGGGTGTCCTGAATATAGGTGTCTGTGTTGCGCAAGCCGCCGCCGCCATTAGGGCAGCGCTGGTTGGCGTGGAAATCTTTGTCGCCGGCCCCATTTTCATTGACTTGCGGCTGGTCAGGATTGAGCAGCGCCAACAGCCCCGAATCGTCGGCGTCGTCGGTATCATAGACGATGGCGTCAATCAGATTCGCTGTAGTCACAGGTGTGCCGCTGGGGAAATCTGCGCCATTCCCCATATAGAGGGCTGCTGCGTCTGCGCCATTTTGCAGACTGTTGCCGGGGAAGGTAATCACCACCCCAGGCACGCCCGCGTTGCCCAGCACAAAGTAGCCATTGGCGTCCGTGCTATAGCCATCCAGGTCAAAGACCGGTTCATAGCTGACGTCGCCGTTGCCGTTGAACAGCACTAACACCAGCCCATCCAGGGGGGTGTTGCCCACGCCGCCGTCGAAAAGTTCGATAAATTCGGCGGCATCCGTGCCGTCAGTATCCGAATCCAACTCGTTAATAAGGATGGATGTACCGCTGGGATTGTTAGCCTGCGCCGCGTTAATGGGGGGCGCCAGCGAGGCTAGCAAAGCCAACAGCAGCAGTAGCCCCAGACACAGGGCAAAACCGCTGCGTAAGGAGGAGTGTGTGTGGGAACTATTCATGGGTTTTCTCCTGATGAGATGCAGGCAGCAGGCAGCAAACGAAGGTTTGCCGCGCCTGCTGTCTGGGGGGCGCAGGGCGCGCCCGTCAGATTAAGAATGAAAAAAGCCTGACTTTTATGCAAAAGTCAGGCTTTTTTCTTAGGCGCTAGGGTTCCAGACCGAGGGGTTCCAGGACTGGACTATTGCTAAACCGTATATCCAGGGAGTTGACATTCCCGACCAACCCGCTGCCGGCCCCATTCCAGAAGAAGGTGATGCTCAGGCAGGAGGTGTTGGCGCCCAGCGAACCTGGCGCGCAGACAATGATGTCGTCGCCGCCGATATTCGGGCCAATTGCCCCTAACGGGCTGATGTAGATGTCAGTGTTGGTCAGATTGACCCAGGCGGCGGAGATGTCCTGGTTGGGGCTTTGGTTGAAGCCCACGTCGGAGCCATCGAAATACATTTGCCACGAGCCTGAGGTATTGGGCCCAAAGCTGGTGGGGATGAAGGCGATCAAATCTTCATCTTCGCCTGTCAACCCGCCGGTGACCGCAAAGCTGTCTGTCGTACTCATGAGTATGACGCCAGAGGGCGCCAG
>CAYQYJ010000009.1:24096-32302 GCA_964421605.1 uncultured Ardenticatenaceae bacterium
TCGGAGCCATCAAACAACATGGCCCAGAAGCCGCCGCCCTGATCGAACAGGATGACATCCTCCGTGCCGTAGGTTAGCGGTCCAATGGCGCCGGCGCTGTCTGAACTGACATAGATGCGGGCGGTAGTCGGAGCCGGCGTGCTGGTGGGCGTCGGCTCAGGCGTGTTGGTGGGCGTGGGTGTAGGTGTGGCCGAGCCGTCGCAGTTACTGTTTTCCGCCGTGTTGGCTTCGCCAGGCGTAATGCAGCGCTGGCTGAGGTCTACGTTGTTTTGGTGGGTGTCTACCCCGTCAGGGAAGCGGGAGATGCCTAGTTGGACGGTGGAGTTATCCTCCAATCCCAGGCCCGATCCTTCGGTGTACGGCGCGGCTGTGTCGCCTTCGTAGCTAACGGCGTCGAAAACCTGATTGTTGACCAGCCAGCGCAGGGCTACCGCGTCGGGCGCGCCATTTTGAATCAGGTTCGTGTCCGGGGTGACATCCAGGTCACAGTTGGCCACCATCGCCGCATCGGCGCAGACGACGTAATAATCGCCAGCGGGCAGGGAGAATGCCGGCAGCCCAAACGTGAAATAAGGCAGCCCATCCGAACCGTTCACCAGTTCCAGCACATACTCCGACAGATCAACGGCGCTTTCGCTAACGTTTTTCAACTCCACGAATTCCGCCGCATCTGTGCCAGACTGATCGTAATCAATCTCATTGACCACCAGGGGCGCGCCAGACTGAACGGGCGTAGGCGTGGGCCCGGCCGGCGTAGCCGTGGGGGTGGGCGTCATAGAGGCTGTGGCTGTGGGCGTGGGCGTGCTGCCATCCGGTGTGTTGGTAGGCGTCGGCGTACCATCACAGTTGGCGTTATCCGCCGTGTTGGCTGCGCCAGGCGTGGTGCAGCGGAAACTCAGGTCAACGTTGTTTTGATCGCTGTCCGTGCCATCCGGGAAGCGGGAAATGCCGCCGTTGATGTCTACGCCGCTGTCCATCAGCCCCACGCCGGACCCTTCGGTATACGGCGCGCCGGTGTCCCCTTCATAGCTGACGGCTTCAATAACGACGCTGTTCAGGGTGATGGCTACCGCGTCGGGCGGCCCGTTCTGGATCAGGTTTGTGTCCGGGGTAATATCCAGGTCGCAGTTAGCCACAGTGGCTGTGTTAGCGCAGATGACGTAATAATCCCCATTCGGTAGGGAAAATGCCGGCAAATCAATCACCAGATAGACGCTGGGCCCAGAACCATTCACCAGTTCCACCTGGTATGGATCGAGTTCTAGCGCCGTGCCGCTGACGTTTTTAAGTTCAATGTACTCGGCGGCGTCAGTGCCAGGTTGATCGTAATCAATTTCATTGATGACCAGGGGGCTGATAGATTGCACATAGGCGAGAGACGCCGCTTGCAGCCGCGTAGATTCTGCGGCGCGGGCGGCGGCGTTTGAGGTTGACAGAATGAAGACAGAAAGGATGAGGAGAAGGAAGGCAAAGAGGATGCCATTTTCTCTGGAAAAGACACGGGTTGACTTAAAGTGCATTTTATTTCCCTCCAACATGGTGACAGGACAAAAAAGAATGCTGACATTATACCACGAGATAGCGTCAGGTGAATGATCTGGCAGCGCTTTGCCGCCAACTCCTTTCCCGCGCTGCGCCACGACGCCCCCTCCCGCCGCCTGAGCCTGCCGCCGCCTGAGCCTGTCGAAGCCCCTGCCGCAGCGCAGCCACGCCCGACAACAGAAAATAGTAATCCCAATGCCGGCAAAACACAAACATCTCCCGCCTATGGTTAACAAACTGTAAAACACCGCCGCCCCTCTTGCCAGCAGTTGAATAATAGAGCCAGGCGCGCGCTGCGCCGCTCATCCTTACCCCTGGGAGAAACGGCCCTACCCCCCTTGCCAGAGGCCGGGGAACAGAGGGCGAGGTAAGCGCAGCCCTCCTTGCCCTCTCCGAAAGCCTCCTTCCCCTTTTGGACATTGAGAAAATAATCAGGTAATCCCGCCCTCTTTGCCAGGGAAGGGGTAATGTAGGGCGAGGGGCGCGCAGCGCCCCTCGCCCTCTCCGAAAGCCCCCTTCCCCCTTTTGGACATTGAGAAAATAATCGGGTAATCCCTCCTCCCTCGTCAGGGAAGGGGTAATGTAGGGCGAGGGGCGCGTAGCGCCCCTTGCCCTCTCCGAAAAGCCCCCTCCTCCCTGGAGGACTGCCCCTTTAGGGGGAAGGGGGTTGGGGGATGGGGGTCTACTACCCCCGTCATACCTCATCCCTCACACCTCATCCCTCAGACTTGACATTGTTCCATTGTCAAGACCTTAGAACGCAGTATAATTTAGTGTAGCCTGAAAAGGGTGAAGAACGAAAAGAGGTAATGGATAACTTGGACGAGCAAACACAAGAAGAACTGGAAAGCATGGGACATCCCATGGATTTTCTCCTGTCGGACGACTTCAGCCTGGGTATTCCCACTATGGGTGAAGTCCGTATGGGTATTGTTGTTGCCCATCGCAATAACGCAATTATGGTGGATATTGGCGCCAAATCAGAAGGCTTTATCAGCCTGACCGATCTGGAAAAAATGGATGATGCCACCTGGGCCAGACTGGCTGTTGGCAACGAGGTTCCCGTCTACGTGCTAAACCCCGAAGACAAAAACGGCAACATCATCCTCTCCTATAGCAAAGCTGTCGAGGAACAGGATTGGGAAAGCGCGCAGCATTTCCACGATACACAAGACGCTTTTGAATGCAAAATTATTGGTTTCAATAAAGGCGGCTTGTTGACCCGTGTGGGCCAGGTTCGTGGCTTTTTGCCCTCTTCCCAACTCAATATGAACCGTCAGTCGCGCAATGCTGCCAGCGAAGACGTGATGCGGCAGTACGTGGGGAAAACCATTCACGTCAAAGTAATCGAAGTAGATCGCAGCCGCAATCGCCTTATCCTGTCTGAACGCGCCGCCATGAAAGAGATGCGCGCCGCCCGGCGCACCCTCTTGATGGATTCCATCAAAGAAGGCAGCATCTTAACCGGACGTGTCGTCAACCTGGCTGATTTTGGCGCTTTCGTAGACATTGGCGGCATGGAAGGACTGGTGCACGTTTCCGAATTGAGTTGGAAGCGACAGGCAAAACCCGCTGATATTGTCAAAGTCGGGGATGAAGTGAGGGTTTACGTCCTCAGCATTGACCAGAAACGACAGCGCGTCGCCCTGAGCATGAAGCGGCTGGAGCCAGATCCATGGTCATTGATTGAACAGCGTTATCAGGTGGGACAGTTGGTGGAAGCAACTATCACCAAACTGACTGATTATGGCGCTTTTGCTCGTCTGGCAGATGATGACTACGATTTCGAAGGCTTGATCCATATTTCGGAGATGGCCCAAGATCGCATCAAACATCCCAACCAGGTTGTCCATCGCTCCCAGGTGGTGACTGCGCGCATTATCCGCATCGCCCCCGAACAAAAACAAATCGGACTCAGCCTGAAACAGGTGGCATCTGACAAGTACATGGATGTCGATCTCGCCTGGGGTGATACAACAGAAGAAGAGTAAAGGCATCGGCGCCGGGCAATTTTGGGCGCAGCCGCGCCCAAAATTGCCCACAAAATGCCTGTCAGCCCCGCCGCAGGCGGGGCTGACGCCCACCACGATTAAGTGCAGCGCTACCCGCTGACGATAGGTTCAAGTAGTTTGGCGAAAGTGTAGACAGGCTTTGTACATCAATCCTGGGAGGTACAGCGCCTGGTTGGGGGCGCACTCCTCAGCGCGGCGCAGCTAATCTCTGGCGCTGTTACTCCAGCAATCAAAGGCGACTTCCGTTCTGCAATTTAAGAGGTGATAAACAGTGAACTCAAAGAACTGGCAGCGGTTTACGCAGCGGGCACGTCGCGTCCTTGGCCTGGCGCAAGAAGAAGCTGTGCGTCTGAACCACAGCTACATAGGCAGTGAGCACATTCTCATTGGCCTCCTTCGTGAAGAAGGGGGCGTAGCTGGGCGCGTTTTGCGGGAATTAGGTCTGGAGACAAGCCGTGTCCAGGTCATGGTGGAACGCCTGACCGTCACAGGCAAGCGCGCTCCCTTTAATACGCCTGAACTGGCGCCAACCACCAAGCGCGTCTTAGAACTCGCTGTGGAAGAAGCCCGGCGTATGGGGCAGCATTACATCAGCACGGAGCATTTGCTATTGGGCATTGCTCGCCAGAACGAAGGTCTGGCGATGGACGTCCTGCGCAAGTTTGGCGTAAACGCCGAACAGGTGCGGCGGGAGACGCATCGGGTCTTGAAAGAAAGCCCGGTTCCCACCGCAGAGCGCGGCAGCGCCCCCCGCAGTAGCAAGAAAGAAAAAAGCAAGACGCCCATGGTGGATCAGTTAGCCACTGATCTCACTGCCCTGGCGGAAGAGGGGAAACTGGACCCCGTTATTGGTCGCCAGGTAGAAATTGAACGGCTGATTCAAATTCTGGCGCGGCGCACCAAGAACAATCCCGCCTTAATTGGCGAGCCAGGCGTCGGCAAAACAGCCATTGTGGAAGGTCTGGCGCAGCGCATCGTCAATGGGCAGGTACCAGAAATTCTCTACGATAAGCGCGTGCTGCAATTGGATGTCGGCAGCCTGGTTGCCGGCACAATGTATCGCGGTCAGTTTGAAGAACGCCTCAAGCGCGTTATCGAAGAGCTAAAATCCAGCGACGCCATTTTGTTCATTGACGAAGTGCACATGCTCGTGGGGGCGGGTTCTGCCGGCAGTTCCGTAGACGCCGCCAACATTCTCAAACCCTCCCTGGCGCGCGGTGAACTCCAATGCGTCGGCGCCACCACCCTGGATGAATACCGTAAATACATTGAGAGCGATCAGGCTTTAGAGCGTCGCTTCCAACCCGTTTACGTAGACGAACCTTCCCCCGAAGAAGCCGTACAAATTTTGCACGGCATCAAGCCCATGTATGAGCGGCACCACAACCTGCTCATTACCAACGAAGCCATAGACGCCGCTGTGCAGTTGTCCACCCGCTACGTCACCGAACGATTCCTGCCGGACAAGGCTATTGACCTGATTGACGAAAGCGCTTCCCGCGTGCGCATGTATCGCGCGCCGCAGCGCACCCAGATTCGCGGCGCCTTTGAAGACCTGCGCGAACTGCATCAGCAATACACCGAAGCGTTAGAACAGGGGCGCGACGAAGACGCCGCCGACCTGCGCCAGCGCGAAGAAGATTTGCAAATGCAGCTAGACAGCGTCCGCGCCGGGCGCACAGGCGCTTCCAATGAACTGGCAGTCACCGCCGAAGACGTGGCTGAAGTGCTGGCCATGTGGACGGGTATTCCTGTGGTGCAGTTCACCGAAGAAGAATCAACGCGGCTGCTGCACATGGAAGAAGAAATGCAGCGCCACATCGTCGGGCAAGAAGAAGCCATCATCTCCCTGGCTAAAGCCATCCGCCGCGCCCGCGCTGGTCTGCAAAACCCCCGCCGCCCCATTGGCTCCTTCATCTTCCTGGGCCCCACAGGCGTGGGCAAAACAGAACTGACCAAAGCTCTGGCAAAATTCCTCTTTGGCAGCGAAGACGCCCTGGTGCAGTTAGATATGTCCGAGTTTATGGAGCGGCACACCGTATCCCGCCTGGTAGGTTCCCCGCCCGGTTATGTCGGCTATGAAGACGCCGGGCAGCTAACCGAAGCCATTCGCCGCCGTCCCTACTCCATCGTCGTCTTTGACGAGATTGAAAAGGCCCACCCCGAAGTCTTCAACATCTTGCTGCAAATTATGGAGGAAGGGCATCTATCCGACGCCAAGGGGCAGAAGGTAAACTTCCGCAACGCCATCATCATCATGACCTCCAACATTGGCGCCGAAACCATCAAGCGTGGTGGACGCCTGGGCTTTAGCTACCAGCGCGACGAAGCCGCCGAAATAGCCGACGCCTACCAGAAAATGCGCGAAAAGTTGATGGAACAGTTGAAGCGCGAGTTTCGCCCCGAATTTATCAACCGCGTGGACAACATCATCGTCTTCCGCCAGTTGTCTCAGGAAGACATCATTCAAATCGTGGACATCGTCATGCGCGAAGTCAACGAACGCCTCTCTGAACATGATCTGACGGTGGAAACAACCGATGCGGGCAAGCGCTGGTTAGGCGAGAAAGGGTACGACCCCGAATTTGGCGCCCGCCCCCTGCGCCGCCTGGTGCAGCGTGAAGTAGAAGACCGCTTATCGGACGCCGTTCTATCGGGTATTTTCAAACAGGGCGAGACCATCCTGGTGGATGTGCAAAACGACCAGATTGTATTACTCTCCAAAAGCGGTGAAGAAGCGGACGCCATTCCTGAAGCGGCGCTGCCGGCACTCTAGCGCGTTGCGCCCCCTGCTGAGTGGCTGTCTGCTGCTAGTGTAGCAGACTGAACCTCCAACTGACTGTAAAACGAAGGCTCCTGGCGCATTGACAGGGGCCTTTTTTTACGGGAGTGTTTCGCGTAGTGACGAGCGGGTATCAGGGTATGATAAGCTGCTGGCCTACTTCGATGTGGTCCAGGTCGCTGATGTTGTTCACGCGCGCCAGGTCGTCTACGGACACGCCAAACTCAATCGCAATCGTGCCCAACGTATCCCCTGCCTGCACCAGGTAGATAGTCTGGTTGGCGTCAGGCGTGCCGGCATTTTCCACATCTCCCGGCGCAACTGCCGCACCACTGTCCGCGGTTGGCTGCGGCGTCCACGTCGGCGGCAGCAGGTCAGCCGGATTATCGGTAGGGCGCGGCGAACTGTCCGCCCCGCCACCTTCCTCCACCGCCGGAACCTGCGTCGGCAGGGCGTCCGCCTCCCCGCTGCAAGCCGTTAGCCACAGGGCTGCCAGAAGACAAAAGAAAAGAAACAGACGGCGCATGGAAACCTCCCAGAAAGGACGATCAGACGGTTGCTGGCGGGTTGTCTGGGGGCGGCGTTTGCTGTCCCAGGCGCGTGGCAGCCGTCGCCAGACCCACCAGCAGCCAGAAAATGGTCACGGCGTGATGGAAATCAATGTTGAAGAGATAATGGTCGAAAATGCCGGCAGCCAATCCCCCCAACAACGCCGCATGAAGACCCAACCACACCCCGTCGTGCGCCTGCTGCGCGCCAAAGCGATGCCGGTTGGCGAAGGCATAGCCAAAAACGACGCCGATCAAAACGAAAAACGTGCCCAACCCTAGCAATCCCATTTGCTGCCCAATCGTCAGGTAAATCATAGCCACGCCCAGATAGAGATCAATGTCCGGCGAGCCGGCAAAACCAACGCCAAACACCGGATACCGCCGGATCAAAGCCAGCGCGTCTCGATATTCGCCAAACCGCATCTGCGTCGCCAGGTCTTGCCCCTGAATGCCTTCGATAAAGCGGGTCACATATCCCTGTGTCATAGGCAGCGCCAGGAACAGCAGCCCGCCCACCAGCATATACGGGATAAGGCGGCGGTAGCGCACAACGGCCACAAAACCGAGACCCGCCGCCAGACCAAACATCGCCCCCCGTGAAAACGTCAGTATCAGACATATCAGCAGCAGGCCAAAAATGCCGGCAATCTGCCACCGCGGCAGCAAAGGACGTTTGGCCACCAATTGCGGCCCCGCCAGCGCCCCAATCATCAGCAGCAAACCACCCAGGGCGTTTGGGTCAATGGCCGTGCTGATGGCCCGTTCGGACAGTTCCGGGTTGTCTTCGATATATCGGATGACCCACCCGCCAGGGTAGCCAATCCGCTGCAAGGCGTTCAAGACATCGTTGGCTGTGCCATCGGGCAGCAGCCACAGCCCAATGCCCATCGCCGCCCCCCCCACGCCTGTCCACAACAACACTTTAACCAGCCGCTCCAGCCGTTCCCAATCAGTGCAAAAGTCAATGACCACCAGCGTAAAGCCCATGCTTAATAGCAGTTCCGCAAAACGGCGCAGCAGTTGCGTGGTCAACGGCCCATTGCCCAGGCCAAAAATAAAAGCAAACAGAGCCACAATGATAAAAATAACCAGTGGCAGGGTGATGGGCGAAGTTACGATGGTGCGTTGCCGTCCCGTCACCAACCGTAGCAGCCAGACGCCAATGACCGCCCCCAAAGCCACATCCAGAAAAGTCGGCGTGATGCCTACGTCCACGGGAATCGTGCCAAATGGCAGCAGGCAGATGACGCCGACGACGCCCCAGAAGCCGATTTCCATATTCCGCAGCACGATCAAACCGCCCGCGCCGGCTGCCAGCA
>CAYQYJ010000009.1:32402-34937 GCA_964421605.1 uncultured Ardenticatenaceae bacterium
AAGCCGATTTCCATATTCCGCAGCACGATCAAACCGCCCGCGCCGGCTGCCAGCAGCGCCACTGCTGCCAGCGGCCCGCCTACCGCCAGCACAATGCCGCCCAGGACAGCCACAATGCCGGCAAAAACGCCAATTCCCCACGGCGAACGGGACAGAGCGGGCCAATCAATGCCGTCCAGGGTGGCGCTTTTCGATTTTGGAATTCGCTTGCTAATCATCCACGCTTGCCTCTTATTGCTCAATTTTCTCCAGGCTGCGAGCGGGGTCAATCCCCCGTAGGTATGGCTGGCAGGACGCGCACGTTGGTCAAAACCACAAAATCATCCGTCAACCGCCCCTCAGCCGTGATGGTTTGCAGGCGCTGGAAACTGCCGTCCGCTTCTTGCCAGTAGATGCCGGCAATCACGGGATACACCGCCGCCGGCGTTTCCGCGTCAAACGCCAGTGGGAAGCTAATGCTTTGTTGCGCGCCCACAGACCATTCTCTTGTCCCAGGCGTAGGCGTAATATCCGCCGCCGCCCACCGCCTGTTCTCCTCGCCTAAAACCTGAACGAAAAACTTGTAATCGCGCCCCAGGGGGCGTTCCGCCTGCCAATATAACGTCATCGTGATCAGCGCTCCAGGTAAGGCTCGCCGCGACGACATCTCGAACCCCACCAGCGTGATTGCATTCTCAAAGTTAACGTGGAGGGTATTAGGGATGCTGCCCGGTCTGGACTGCAAAGCCAGCGTAGTCAGGCTGGCGGCGTCCCGCCCATCAGGCAGCCGCAGGCGCTCGCCTGTGGCATAATCATACAATCCCACATTCAGTTGCAATTCCGCAGGCGCAATCGCCGCCGCCGGAACCCGAATTACATAACGATCCAACAGCCTGTCCCCCGGACGCAGCAGCGGCGTGGCTGCCAGCCCTTGCCCCGGATACATATCTCGTTGCGCAATGGGCGCATCCAACACCGGATCGTGCAAATGCACAAAGACGCTCCACGTTCGCGTCATCGGCTGCTGCGCCTGCCACAGCAGCCGCACTTCCACGCTCTCCCCAGCAAAAAGTTCTGACTTGTCTACTTCATAGCTTACCAACCGCATCTGGCTGCCGAAATCCAGGCCCACCGGGTGCGCCAGGGCGGCGCTGCTGCCGGCATAGACAGGCGTATAAGCGGGTCGAATCCAGACAAACGGCGCCGCTGCCGCCACGATGAAAAAGAAGAGGCCCACCAGAGCCAGGACCCGCTGCGCCCACCGCCGCGGCAGCCAGCCCGCCAATCCCAGCGCCAACAACACGTTTAAGGCTGAGATAGCCGTAAAGACCAGCCGCCCCTGTGAAGACCAGGTGACTGTGGCCCATTGGATGACGCCGTAGATAACGGCGGCGCTGAGCAGGAGGCACAAAACCAGCGCGAAATGGTGCGACGTGAACGCCAGCAGAAAAGCCAGCGGCCCTTTCCCAACCGCGCCTGTCGCCTGTTCCCGGTAGAAGCGATACACCGTCCGCCCCAAATAAACGACGAAGCCTGCTATGCCCGCCGCCAGGATCGCGTTAAACGCCACGTAAATCCAATCGTCCATGGGCACATTGACGCCGCCAAACAACCCCCAATAAGACAGCAGGAAACCCCAGCGCTCGTCCCACAGTTGCGCCAGACTGGCGGGATGCGCCCGCTGCCCCAGCACCGCCAGGAACGCATTCCATCCCAGCCAATCCCCATAAAGCTGCACGTTGCGCGCGTACCACCAGCCGGCAATGAGCAATGCCGGCAGCAGCGCCCACACAAAGCGCCGCAGCGCGCCCATCAGCGTCCGCCCCAGAGCCGGCAGCGTGACCGGTTGCCCCGACGTTTGCCATTCCACCATAAACAAAGCCCCGCCCGCCAGCGGCAGCAAAGCCAACGTGCCTTCTTTCGTCAAAGCGGCTGCGCCCACCACTGCCCCCAACAGCAGCCACGCCCATTTCGTCGCCGCTTCTCCCTGCCGCGCCCGCCGCATCGCCCGCGCCATAAGCCAGACGCCAGCCGACGTTAGCAGCGCCGCCAGGTTGTCGTTGTTGACCGCTCCGCTGATAAACAGAAACATAGGCGTGAAGGCGTTCAACGCCGCCGCGCCCAGGGCAATCTCCGGTCGCTCAGGCGCGGCGGCGCGGCCAATACAGTAGGTCAGATATACCGTGCCCAGGCTGAGCAAAACCGACGCCAGCCGCACCACCGTCACCGCCAGCAGCGTCCCCTGCCATCGGTTGGCGGCTGGATCATGTACCGCCAGGTTTATGTTGCCATCCGGCGTGATAACCCCATTATTGACGTGCGGATTCAACCAGCGCGCCTGCGCCATGTCGCTGGTGTCAATCCAGAAGGTCAGCGCCGCCCCCAGATAGTAATACAAGGGCGGTTGGCTGGCTTCCTGTTTCCACGGTCCTACGTTGTTGGGGTCTTGCACCGGCAGCGGATTCCCATCAGCCAGATGGCGCACCATCGGGTAATGCCACAATTCGTCTGAGGCTTCAAACGGCGGCGTCGTCAGGGCGTAAATCACCCCCAGCA
>CAYQYJ010000010.1:0-13498 GCA_964421605.1 uncultured Ardenticatenaceae bacterium
GTGGGCGAGAGGGTCGGCGTAGCCGTGTTCGTTGCGGTTGGGGACGGTGTGGGGGTGGGTGCAGGATCGGTGAAGCCAAAGTCCAGCGTGTGATTATTGCTGCCACTGCTGCCGGTGAGGATGGAGACGCCTACGGTGCTGCCAATCGTCACGCCATCGGAATCAATGTTGTCGGGGCCAACGTTCGGCGTTGTCGGAATAAGATCAAAGAGGACGCCCGCTGGTGCATACCCTTCAGGTCGGAAGGCGTTGGCGTCAATCAAGATGACGTAGCCGTGATTGCGTTCGATGCCGTCAGCGCCGCTCATAAACACATTGCTGCGATTAAAGGTGAACTGTCCGGTTGCGTCGGTGGTAGTGACGCCCACGACGTTTTGCCGGCTGGGATCGAACAGGAGGATACTGACTTCGGCAATCCCTGGCTCGTTTGCGTCTTGCTGCCCGTTCCGGTTAATGTCGTACCAGACGCGGTTACCCAGTTCAATGGGCGCCGGGCTGCACAGGGCTTCCATGTCGCCCAGGCCGTTGGCGTGGCCGAAAGTGGGCAGGTCGTCAGTCAGGCCCGCGCCGCCGTTGGTGTCGTAGATGCGGTAATCGCGGAAGGCGGCGCCGTTAGTGAGGTCTAGCCAGCGAATGCCGGCATCCCACGCATTAGAAGAGTAAGCCGGCTGCTGCACAAACGGCACTGGATTTGAAATCGCCGAGACCAGGTAGCGTGTGCCTGGCACATATTCAATGCTGCCCAGACTTAATTCAGTGCGTACTGACTGTTGATTGTCGTTAAAGAAAAACTCGCCCCCTGGGTTCCCTGGCCCAGTGCCGGGCGTGCTTTGTGAGGGGCCCAGGTCGCCGCAGGCGGCGTTACTTTCCAACGTCCAATTGCCGTTTACCTGGCAAGCGACCAGGACATCTCCGGCGGCGTCGCCATTATACTTGGCTGGGCCTGTAAAGGCCCGCGTATAATACCCCATCTGGTCGCCAAAGCGATCGCGAATAGCCAGGAACATGTGACCGGCGCCGTCAAACTCAATGTTTGACAATAATGGCTGCGGATCATAAGCTGCCAGATTGCCCAGACCAGAGCCGTGTGGGTTCACCGCAAAGGCGCTTGTCCACGGTCCCCATTCGGCGTCGGAGCAGTTGTTCTGGAAATTGAAAATACAGCCGCGTGGATAGTTGAGGGGGAAGCCCAGTTCCAGGGTAAACCCGTTTTCAGGCTGCGCGGGATCGAAAGAAGAGACGTAGGCGTATAGATCGTTGGCGTTGCCGGTGGTTTGCGCCGTGCAAGTCGAGCCAACATAGACGCGCCCATCGTGCACACCCAGCCCAAAGTGGCGCAGGTTATCATAGGTCGGCGCGCCGCCTGTATTACATTGCGGCGGGGCCACGTCAATGGCAAAGTAGCTGACGTCGTTGGCAGTGGGCTGCTCCGGCGGGATGCCTACGTATACGTTGTACAGCCGTTTGTCGCGCAGATTGATCAGCCACAAGGATTTGCCATCTTCGCTGATGTCCATGTCGCCAAAGGCTGTTTTACCCACGGCGTCCCAGGTGGCTGGATTTTCTTTTTGCCAGTTGGTGCCGATGGGGTGGGGGTTGCTGCCGGCATACCCGCCAATCACGTTCAAATTAGCCAATAAGCTGACCTGGCCCGTCTGCATGTTGATCTGGTAGATGCCGCCCGTGTCCCCTGGCCCAAAGCCGGCGTGCCGCTTCATGTAAGCGCTGGCGAACAACGTGTTGCTTTCTCGCTGATAGGCCAGACCGTAAACAGTACCAGTTTGGTGCGTTTTTCCCTTTGCCGTGTAAGCTGGTTCGTCATACGGCAGCGGGCCGTAAAGCTGCGCTCCAGCGCGCTCCAGCCCGGCGCTATAAGGGAAAGTCAATACCGTATTGCTCATGACCTCCACGCCGCTTTGCCCACCGAAAATAGCCTGGGTGACGGCGATGTCTGGCGGCTGCACCGGGCAGAACTGGGCTGGCACGTTAATGCCCAGGTTGGCGCTGCATTTGGGGCTGGTGATAAAGGAGATGGTCGTGTTAGAGCCATTCCCCGCCGGGCCCGTCAAAAAGCCTGGCGGCAAATCGCTGAACTCCAGACGCACTTCTTCCCCATTGGGCACAGCCAGCTCGTAGTTGCCCAGGCTGTCTGTCACGGCGCTGACGACGACGCCGGCGGCGTTCGTGCCCGTCACCGTGACGTTGCTCACCCCTGGCTCGAAATCGCCCGGCAGTCCATTGGCGTTGTAATCGCGGTAGACAGTGCCGGCAATCATCCCGTTACAGGCGGCTACCTGATAGGTGGCAATATAGCTCGTATTCGTGATGGGCACGTTGATGTAGTGAGAAGCGGCCCCGCCATCGGACCAGCCTACAAACTCATACAGCGTGTTATCCAACAACTGCGTCTCTTCCGCGGAGATCAGATGTTCAAAATCAATCAGGGTATCGCGCGTAAAAGGCGCCGCCAGCGTTTCGTTATCCAGCGTTAAGACCAGCCCCGCTGGCACTGTATCCAGCGTAATATCTACCTTGTCCGGGTCAATAATGACGCTCGTCGTGGTTCCAATCCCGTCAGCGTCGGTGATAGTCAGATCTATTTTGAACGCCGTGTAGTCGAAAAAGGAGTGACCATCTCCAGGTATGGTAAAGGAGCCGCCCGTAATGCTATCAATCGGGCCTTCAAACGGATGCACATGCCCTTCGTGTAGGAACGTAATGTTCCAGGAGTAGTTCTCCGCCGTGATTGCGCCATCAGCGTCGCTGGCGGAACCTGAATAACTGATCACGTCGTTGGCGCGGAAGGTTGCCCCTGGCAGAGGCGTGTCAATCATAGCGGTGGGGGGTGTGCCAATGACCAACTCAATGGGATCAGACACCACCACGTTTGTCCCGTCATACACAGCCAATCGGACGTGGTAAACGCCTTTTTCTGTGTAAGTGTAGCTGAAGGTAGCCGTGTTCTGAATGACGCCGTTGCCCAGGTCCCAGCTAAAGGTTAAAGCATCTCCTTCCGGATCGTAGGCGTCGCCGGAAAATTCAACCAGCAGTGGCGCGTCAATAGCCAGGGTGGGGGTGATGACGGCGCTAGTGATAACGGGCACCTGGTTGCCCGCCACGTAGGTCAGCTTACGAATGGAGCCAGAAGTGGGCGCATCAGCGCCAATGTTGCCCAGGCTGAGGCCGATGTCTACGTAATAAATAGACCCATCAGGCCCCATTTTCAAATCCACGATATCCCCATACGGGCCGTCTAATTCGCCGTCGTGCGGTTCAAACGGGAGTTCCGCCAGGATATTACCTGCCTCATCCATCGTCAGGTAACGGATCCATTTCTGCGCATAGTCAGCAAAGAAATAAGCGCCGCGATACTCTTCGGGAAACTGCGTGCCGCGGTAGACGAACCCGCCCGTAATAGAGGCGTCGCGGGCGACCGTGTCGCCTGGAGGAAAGTGGGAGTAGGTAAAGATGGGTTTGGTGGAGGAGGGCTGGTTTGGGCAGGGGCCTTCGCACAAGGGCCAGCCGTAGTTGGCGGCTGGCGCGCCCAGGTTTAGTTCTTCAAAAGCCGTAGCGGCTACGTTACCGCCCACATCGCCAATGTATATGCGTCCGGTAACCTGGTCAATGGACAAACGGAAAACGTTGCGCAGCCCGTAAGCCCACACCTCGTTGCAGTTGCCTCCTGGGCCATCAATAAACGGGTTGTCTGGCGGAATAGAGTAATTGACGATGGTGCCTGTGCCTGGATCGGTGCAATCTGGTTCCAGGTTGCCAGGGGTGAGAGGGTTGACGTCAATGCGTAAAACTTTGCCGCGGAAGTTGTCCAGCCGCTGCGAGGGGTGCAGCGCTCCAGGCAGGTTGTTTTGGTGGTCGCCGGTGGCAATGTAGAACAACCCATCGGGGCCAAACGCCATGCCACCCCCCAGATGGGAGCGCCCACGATCCTGGCTGTCTTCCCAGATAATCAGCTCACTGCCAGGGTCGGCGCTGTTCCCGACAACAGTGAAGCGCGAAACGCGGTCTCGTTTGGGCGTTACGGCGGAGTAGAACAGGTAGATATACCCGTTCGCGCTAAAATCAGGGTCCACCACAATGTTAACAACCCCCTGCCCGCCGGTGGTCAGGTTAGGGTCTACGTTATCCAAAACCAGCACGGGATTGGGGTCAACGCGAATCGCGCCGGGCTGCAAGACCAGGATTTTGCCGGCACGCTCCACAATAAACATACGCCCATCTGGCGTGAACTCAATGGCGCTGGGTTCAACCAGGTCGGTTACCAGAGCCTGCCCATAAAAACCGGGCGGCGGGTTGGCTGAAGCTTCGCTGCGCAGCAAATAGTTGGTGAGACCAACTGTGATGAGGAGAACGCCGACGGAAAGAGCAATGAGCTTCAAAGCAGGCGTGGGTGATCTGAAGCGATCCATTATCTTACGCATAAACATTCCTCTCCATGTCCCTTTTGGTTGATCTGGCAACGAGATTGGCTCTCCCCGCCACGAAAGTACCCAAAGGGGCAGAATGCCGTGCCCCCGTATTCATCGCTCACGGGGCGTTAACAAGTGATAGGTGCATAAACTAGATTGAAAATATGGAATGGGCGTTTTGCCGTTGTGGGCAAGTGACGACTGAAGGCTTTCTAGCTGTTGGGCAGCCTGCCACAACGACGTTGAGTATTTGAACAATGGCGACATACACAAAGACAGTCCTCAATTTTAGTTACTTTGCCAGTTTATGCAATAAGAAACGAGCCATTAGGGCGTTTTTCTATTTTGTCCCTGGTAGGGGTTTGTAGTAACCGTGGTTTGTAGTAGCCGCTTTAGCCGTCACGGCGAACTTATTTCTAGACAATTACTTACTGCCGTCACAGTAGGGACCTATAAAGCGCCATGAGTTGATCAGCCACAATTTCCCAGGTGTAATATTGGCGAATGCGATTCACGGCGGCGGCGCGGGCAGCGGCGACGCGGGCCGGATCATCTACCAACTGTTGCCACTGGCGGCGCAGGTCGTCCGTATCGCCGGGGGCATAAGTGAATCCTGCCTGGCCCACCGTCTCTCGATTGGCTGGAATGCCATTCACCAGCGCCGCCGCTCCTTGACCCATAGCTTGCAGCAGCGCCGGGGATGTGCCTTCAATGGCGGAAGCTGTCAGATACAGATAGCAATGATAACAAAGCTGGTGGAAGCCGTCGTCGTAAACCGTGCCCACAAAACGCACGCGCTCATCCGCCAGGGCTTGAAGTTGGGCGAAATATCCTTTATCGTACGGATCATCCCCCACGATCACCAGGGGCATGGCGCAGCGCACATCGCGGTAGGCGGCGATCAGTTGGTGTGGTCGCTTTTCGGGGGTGAGCCGCCCTACGAAAAGATGGTAGCCGTGAGAGGATAGTTGAAACCGCTGCAACCATTCTTCGCCGGTATTGGGCGTGGTTTCTGCGCCGTAGGCGATGTAGGCGCTGCCGGCATTGAACCGCTGCTGGTAGAGATCGCCAATAGCCCTTGAATCTACAATGATGCGGTCGGCGGCGCGCACGGCAAAGCGAGCTGCCAACAGCAGATAGTTGCGCCCTACCACGCCCCATTTATCTCTGGCCCAATCTTCCGCGTCTACAGAAATAACCACCGTGCGCCCTCCGCGGCGCAGCGCCGGAATGGCAAAAGCGTTGCCGACGCCATACAGGTGAATCAGATCGAATTCATGGCGGCGCATGGCGCGGGCGCAGCCCAAACTGTGCCCGATGGTGTGCAGGAAGGTGGGCTGTGGGCGGGGGACGTACCGCAGATGAACGCCTGCGTAATCAGCCGGATGGGTTTGGAAATGTTGGCTGCGGTTATAGACGGTAACGGAGATGCCGGCGCGCGCCAACAGGCGGCTGGTATAATCCACGCAAGTCTCAAAGCCGCCGTAGTGGGCGGGGATGCCGCGAATACCCAGAATGGCGATTTTCATAAGGACGTTTCGGTTGGCTGCCTGAGTTGCCTGAATAGCTGCACCAGACGGGTCAGGTGATCGGCTGGATCGTGGTGGGCGCGGACGTGCGCCTGCGCGGCTCGTCCCAACTGGGCTGCCAGGTCGGCGTCCCGCCACAGGCGGGCAATTGCTGCCGCCAGTTCCTCCACCTCTCCAGGGGCGACCAGCAAACCCGTTTCTTCGTGACTGACCAGTTCGGGCAGCGCGCCCATACGGCTGGCAATCACCGGGCAGCCGTGACTCATGGCTTCCAAGGCGCTCATGCCGAAAAGCTCGTACCATAACGAAGGCGCGACCACGGCGCGGGCAGCAGCGTATTCGGCGGCTAATTCAGCGGGTGAGAGATGTCCCAACCAGGTCACGTTGGTGGGCGCAGCGGCGCGCCATAAGGGGCCCGTGCCGGCAATCCGAAACGGAACGTCAGGCAGGCGGCGGGCGGCGGCCAGCAGCCACGCTACCCCTTTTTCGGGAACCAGGCGTCCGGCAAAGAGAATGGCGGCAGGATTGGCATTCGTTGTGGGCGGCGGCAGGGGGACGGCGTGCGGCAGCGCCGTGATTTGCGCCGCGGGCCAGCCGCCGCGCTGCAGCATCGTTTTCAGGAAATGGCTGGGGGCGATGAACTGGTCAATGCCGGCATATGCCCGCAGCCAGCGATGGACGCCTGTTTCTACCGCCGCCAGGGCGCTGGCTGACCAGGAAGATTTCAGACAGCGGTGGCGCAAAGCGTGCCACGGGTGGCTGCCGACGCAGCGACTACAGACCTGCCCCTGCGTATAGAGACGGTAGTTAGGGCAAACGAGTTTGTAATCGTGCGCCGTGAGCACAGTGGGGATGCGTAACTGGCGCAGGACGGCAATGATAGCGGGAGATAGCTGGTGGTAGACGTTATGCAGATGGGCCACGTCGGGGCGGGTAGCCAGCGCCAGGGCTTTAAGCTGGCGCGCTGCTGCCCGTGACCAGATGAGGGAGACAAGCTGACCAGGCGTGGGCTGATCATAATCAACCTGGGGCGCCCAGTAGGATTGGTACGGGCTGGCGACGTTGTCGGGGTGGGCCATGCCAAACGGGATGACCTCGTGCCCCGCCGCCTCCAGCCACGCCCACTCCTGGAAAAATACCGTTTCGCTGCCGCCTACTGGATGCAGAAACTTGTTAATCAGCAGGACGCGCATCAAGTTACAAATTGATTAGTTTCACCTGGGTAATTGCCGGCACTTTCTCCAAAGCATCCAACACCTGCACGGGCGGAATGCTGTCCAGATTGATGAAGGACAATGCCTCGCCGCCAGGGGCAAAGCGCCCCATGCGCCACTCGCCGATGTTGACGTTGTAGGCAGACAGAATAGTACCTACCTGACCGATCACGCCTGGCACGTCTCGATTTTGCAGCACCAGCAGCGTTCCCGTGGGGTTGGCGTCCAGATGGTAATTATCTACCTGGACAATACGCTTTTCGCGCCCGCCAAAGAGCACGCCAGCCAGGATGCGTTGCCCGGCGTCCGTATGGGCGCGGCAGTAGATCAGGTTGGGGTAATCGGTGTCCCCTAAACCGAGCGATTGGCTGATGCTGATGCCCTGCTGCTCTGCCAGCAGCGGCGCGTTCACGTAATTGACGGGACCGTCCACCAACTGGCGCAAGACGCCCATCAGCAGGGCCGAGGCCACCGGGCGCACCAGCTCCTCGCTGCGATCGCCGCGTACCTCCACCTCGATGTGGCGGATAGGCGCGCCCGCCAGATGGTACTGCAGCACGCCCAACGTGGTTGCCAGGGCCATGTGCGGTTCCAACTCTTCGAAGCCAGGCCCCACGCTAAACGGCATGTTAACGGCGTGGCGGATGCCATTGCCGCGCAGAGCATCCAGCACCTGATCCACAATCTCTTCCGCCACCGCCTTTTGCGCTTCTTTGGTGCTGGCGCCCAGGTGGGGCGTGTGCAGCACGTTGGGCAGGCCCAGCAAAGGATGGTCGGCGGGCGGCGGTTCGCTGCTATAAACGTCTACTGCCGCCGCTTTCAGCTTGCCGCTTTTCAGGGCCTCTGCCAGCGCCGCTTCATCTACCAGTTTGCCGCGCGCGCCGTTAATTAAGATGGCGCCCGTCTTCATCTGGCTGATTGCCTGGGCGTTGATGAGCTGCTGCGTTTCTGGCGTGCTGGTGGCGTGCAAGGTGACGTAATCCGCCTGCGGCAGCAAATCCTCCAGGTCTACCAGCGTCACGCCCGTTTCATGAGCCACTGTTTCCGAGATATAGGGATCGAAGGCGATGACGTCCATGCCAAACGCCTGCGCTCGCGCGGCTACCAGACGGCCAATGTTGCCAAAGCCAATGATGCCCAATGTCTTGCCGTGGAGTTCAACCCCTGTGAATTTGGAGCGTTCCCACTCGCCAGCCAGCAGGGAGGCGTGAGCGGGGGCGATGTGCCGGCTGACAGCCAGCATCAAAGCCAGGGCGTGTTCGGCGGTAGCTATAGCGTTGGCGCGCGGGGTGTTCATGACGACGATGCCGAGCGCCGTCGCCGCTTTAACGTCTATGTTGTCCACGCCAATGCCTGCACGCCCGACGACCTTGAGGTTTGTGCCGGCATTTAACAAATCCGCGTCCACTTTGGTGCCGCTGCGCACGATCAAAGCGTCATAGGCTGGCATACTCTCCACGAGTTCTGCCTTGCTGACGCTCGTTTTCACGTCATAAGTAATGTCTTCCGCCTGCGTCAGGCGATCCAAACCTGCCTGACCCAGTTTGTCGGCTATTAAGATACGGAACATGGATGAAGTCACCTTTTTTCTTGAAAGCCTTTCTCGCAATCACGCCGCTGCCGGATTTTGCGCCAGGTATTGGTTAATGCCGGCAAACAACGCTTCCATATCCGCCATTTGCAGATCCCCCATGTGGGCAATGCGGAACGTCTTGCCCTTCAGGCGGGAGCCGTACCCATTGGACAATGCCATTCCTTGCGCGCGCAAAAAGGTGTTCAAGCCGCCAATATCCAGACCCAGGTTGTTGTTTACGCACGTCATGGTGGCTGATTCATAGCCGGGCGCGGGATACAGGGTAAAACCCTGGCTTTTAGCCCAGGCGATAGTGGCATCCCGCATCGCCAGGTGACGGGCAAAGCGGTTTTCCATGCCCTCCGCCAGCATGTCGTCTAACTGCCGATCCAGCGCAAACAGCAGCGATACTGCCGGCGTAGCTGGCGTCTGATTCTTCACCAGATATTTTTCCATGGTAATAAAATCGAAGTAATACCCCCGATTAGGAACCGTTCTGGCTTTAGCCATCGCCCGCGGCGAAACAGAGCAAAAAGCCAGACCCGGCGGCAGCGCGAAGGCTTTCTGGCTGGCTGTCAGCACCACGTCCAGGTCCCAGGCATCTACCCGCAGTTCAGCGCCAGACAAGCCGCTGACCGAATCCACCATGATGATAATATCCTCGCCGTTTGGTAACTGACGCACCGCCTGGGCAATCGCCTGAATAGGGCTGGCGACGCCCGTGCTGGTTTCATTGTGCACCACGGTGACCGCGTCAAACTCGCCAGACGCCAGCCGTTCTGCCACCTGCTCTGGCAAAACAGGCTGGCCCCACTCAACTTCCAGGACTTCATTGGCTTTGCCATTGGCTTCCGTGACTTCGCGCCAGCGGTCGCTGAACGCGCCATTGACGCAGTTGAGCACCTTGCGGCTGACACAGTTGCGCACCGCCCCCTCCCAAAAACCGGTGCCCGACGAAGCGCTAATGAGGATGGGCGCGTTGGTGAAGAAGACCTGAGCTAACTTGGGGCGGATGCGGCCCACCAGGTCAAGACATTCGGGCATACGGTGCCCAATCATCCATTCCGTCTGGGCGTCCAGGATTTCTGGCCGAACCTCAGTAGGACCAGGTATAAACAGTTTCACATGCTTTGCTGAATTTCTGGCTGAGTTGCTCATCTTGAAAGGTTATTGCTCCTGTTGAAAAAAGTTGCAGCGCTTTGCTGAAGGCTGCTTTGTGTTCTGTCTGGACGGCCCGGCGCAGGGCTGCCGGCCCGGCAGCCAAAGGCAGCAGCGGGGCAAGGCTGGGACTGTGGATGTAGACGGTGGCTTCATGCTGCACCCTGGGGCGGGAGACGACGCCGCCAAATCCTACGAACAGGTTTACAGCCTGCCCGGCCAACAGATCGCTTGTACCATCCCCAATCAGGAGGGAACGTCCACGCTGTTGACCGAGAAGTTCGCGCACGATCTGCGCTTTGCCATCGCTGATGGTCAGCGCGCCCTGGCGGTAGTTCATGTAGCGGGCTTCGCTCTGGGTCTGTCCATCTTCCGGTTGGCTCCACCAGTTGCCAGCCAGTTCGTTATATGCCACGCCCACAGCGCGGATATTTTCTGCCGGCACGCCTAGATAAATGCCAAATTCGCGCACGGGTTCAATCAGACCGCCGCTAATAATGTACACCTGGTGGCCCAATGATTGTAAAGTGGAAATGACGACAGCGGCGTCCTCCACCATGTTGTTTTTATACTGCTGTCGCAACGCGTAAACCTGGCCCCGTGTTGGTTTGATGGCGCGCAGCCGCTTGCCATACACCTCTTCCAATTCCAGGTCACCGTTCATGGCAGCGTCAGTCAGCACCTTAATGCGCCATCTTTTGCCGGCGCTCTCTGCTAACGCATCAATGCCCTCAATCGTAGTCAGAGTGGAGTCGCAATCAAAAAAAACGTGTTGATAGGGAGGCCAGCGCATGATTCCCCAGCAAATTCACTACCAAAATATCAACCTGCCGCGGCGGATTGTACTGGCAAGGGCGACCTTTGACAATGCACAAATACAAATGGACATGGGCGTTTCTCTGGTAGAGGCAGGTTTGAAACCTGCCCCTACATTTAATTATTGCCTTCTGAGTGCGCTGTTGCCGGCAGGTTTATCAGAGCGCCGCCAGCAAAGCTGCGTGCGTCAGCCGGCTGCCCGCCGCGCAATTGCCGTCGTTTAACTGCCACGGATTGCCTTGCAGATTGCTGATCAAGCCCCCTGCTTCCTGAATCAACAAGCGCGCAGCAGCCACGTCCCAGGCGTTTAAGCCAAAATTAAAATAGGCATCCATGCGTCCGGCGGCGACCCAGGCTAATGCCAGCGCTGCCGAGCCAGTCGCCCTCACGGAATGCACCAGCGGCGCTAAACGTTGCAGCAGGCGCAAAATAGCCGCCTGCTTATGCGGCAGACGGTTCCAGTCAAAACAGATTAACGCCTCCGCCACGTCGCTTATCGGGCTCACCTGGACCGCCTGCCCATTCAAATAGCAGCCCTGCCCGCGAGCCGCGCTGAACAACTCATCCCGAATCGGGTCATAAATGGCGCTGCACAACGGCGTCGCATCTGCCGCCACCGCAGCGATAGAGACGCAAAACTGGGGCTGTTGGCGGCTGTAATTAGACGTGCCATCCAGCGGATCAATCACCCAGATAACGGGCCCCGAGGCGGGCAAGCGGCTGTCTTTTTCTTCAGTGAGGAATCCATGCTGCGGGTAGCGGCTCTGCACCAGATCAGTGATTAACTTTTGCGCGGCAAAATCGGCGTCGGTAACCAGGTCGCGCACGCCTTTGAGTTGAATCTGGCGCGGCTGGGTAAATTTTTCGCGCAGCAGTTGCCCCGCCTGGCGGGCTGCTTCCTCTGCTGTCGCCTGCATTGTCTGGACGGCATCGGTGGTCAAATGGGGTGTACTCATGCAAAAATTGTGGGACAAAACGCTGTTTTGTCCGGCGAATGCGCGCAATTCAGCGAAATGCGCCACAAATTTCCAACCATGGAGAACAAGAACGGGTCAGGGGTTTGCGCCCTGACCCGTTTCTTCTTAACGCTTATGCACGACTGCAGCCATTGTCTGGCCCGCGCGCTTATTCAATCTCAGCCATCAACTCTGCTTCCAGAGCATTGGCATCTTCGGTCAACTGGTCCAGGGTTTCCTGGATGTCGGCCCCTTGCATAATGCTGTTGAAAGCGGCTTGTGTGGCGTCGCGTACAGCCTGGTAGGAGATCAACTGCGGCTCATACGCGGAGTAGGGCAGCAAGTCCAACGCTTGTTGGTACTGGGCGCCATATTCGGAGGTTGCCAGGAAGTCAGCCAGCAAAGCGGAGGAACTGACGCGGGTGGGGAAGTAGCCGCTGATCTGGCTCCACTGCGCCTGCACTTCGGGCGAGGTGAAGTATTTGACGAAGATCCAGGCTGCCAGTTCTTGTTCAGGCGCATTAGCCGTAATCATGACGTCGCCGCCATAGATGTTCACGACGGGTTCGGCTGTGGTGTGCGGAATGGCAGCTACACCCCAAACATCGGGTTCGCGGCCAGCTTCAGCGGCGGTGGTGGCGACATCGGAGAGGTAGAAAGGCATCCCAGAACTGGAGCCTTGCGTAAAGATAGCCTTGCGCGCGGCAAACTGCGGGTTGGGGAAGCCTTCGGTGAAGAAGTAAGCGCAGCCGTCGTCATACAACTTCTTCAAGAAGGTCATAGCCTGGACGACCGCGTCGTTGTTGTAGCTGTAGCCCGTGCCATCTTCGGACAGAACGTCGCCGCCAAAGGCAAAGGTCCAGGCCGCCACCGCTGAGGCGTCGTCGCGCAGAATGTAACCGCCCGTGCCGTCGCCGTTGGCTTCCGCGGCGGCGCAGGACATGTCGTAGAATTCGTCAGGCGTGGTGGGCGGGCCGGAGAAGCCCAGTTCTTCCAGCCATGTCTGGTTGTAGTAGAGCATTTCCATAGAGCGGTTGGGCGGGAAGCCGAGGCGCTGGTTGTCGAAAACGGGGTGAATGCTCTGGTTGAAGAAGCCGGCGTAGAAGTCAGCCTGTTCTTCGGCGCTCAAGCCCCAGTAGGCGTCATTGACGAACGTGTTCAGATCCGCCAGACCCTGGTTCAGTTGATAGAAAGCCTGGTCATTCTGGTAGCCGACGATGAGGGCTGCCGGCAGTTCACCTGCGTTCAGGCTGCTGTTGACTTTGTCGCGAATGTCGTCGTAACCGCCCTGATTTTCGGCAATCAAGGTGATACCGCACTCATTCGTGTCGTTGAAAGCCTGCACCAGGCCCGCCAGTCCTTCTTCACGCGAACCGCTGTGGTTGTGCCACCAGGTAATGGTCTGACCACGCGGATCCACGCCAGCCAGAGCCCCGTCGGCGGTAGGCGCGCAGGGTTCCATCACTTCTTCTTCCATGGGCGCTTCGGTCGGCTCTTCCATCGGTTCATCCATTTCTTCTTCCATGGGCGCTTCGGTGGCTGCGGGGGCAGCCGGTTCTTCCGTGCCGCCGGTGCCACAGGCAACCAGCAGCAGGGCCAGAATTAGAAGCGCAATGAGCGTAAGCTTGCTTTTCTTCATTGTAAAATCTTCTCCTCTAAATAGTGAGTTTGAGTGAACAGTTGTAGTCAAACTTGCTGGCAGCCAATCTTGCGGCGGCGAGCAGTCCACAACTCGACAAAACCATTATAGCAGTTTTCCGCAATATGGGGAATCTGACTGAACATCACCTCCTCTGAAAACATGTAGGTTGGGCATCCCTGCCCGACT
>CAYQYJ010000010.1:13598-18686 GCA_964421605.1 uncultured Ardenticatenaceae bacterium
GGTTGGTTGTGCCGGCATCTATCCTTTCAAGCCAGACGTGGCAATCCCTTCGGTAAACTGCTTTTGCGTGAAGAAGTAGAGCAAAATAATGGGCAAGATGGTGATAACGGCTCCAGCCATTTGCAGTTGGAAGAAGGAGCCTGCCTCGTCCAGGAACGCCAGCAGTCCATAGGAAATAACGCGCCACTCTTCGGTCGTGGTAACTAGAATAGGCCAGGCCAGCGCGTTCCAGGAGCCAATGAAGCCAAAAAGGATAACGGTCACCATAGGCGCTTTGGAAAGAGGCAGCACCACTTGCATCAGATAGCGCACATGCCCTGCCCCATCAATTTGCGCAGAGTCCCATAGCTCTTTCGGGATTTGCATGAAGAACTGGCGCAGCAAAAAGATGTTAAAAGCGCTGGCCATAAATGGAACCGTCAGCGCGGGCCAGTTGTTGATCCACGGAAAGGGCCCAATTTTGCCCAGCCAGGAAACGGTGATGAAATTGGGAACCCAGGTGATCGCTTCTGGCAGCAGCAGCGTAGATAGGATCAGGGCAAACAGAAGCCCTTTGCCGGGGAACTCCAGTTGCGAAAACGTGTACGCTGCCAACGTGCAGAAGATAACCTGCCCTGTCAGCGTAATAACCGTGATCTTCACCGTGTTCCAGAAATAGAGCGAAAAATTGGCGTCATCCCACGCCTGGGCGTAGTTGCCCCACTGCGGCACGCGGGGCAGGAATGCGCCGCTGTTGGCTTCTGTCAGGTTCATCAAAGAGACGCTGATGGTGTACAGGAAAGGCGCCAGGGCAATGGTTGCCCCAATTGCCAGAAGTACGTAGGCCACAATGCGGCCCACGTCTACCCGGCGGGCCAGGGGATGCCGCTGGGCGGGCTGGTGCGTGATTGCTTGACTAGCCATAGAAGACCCTCTCTTTGGCGACGCGGTTGTTAACGACGGTCAGGATGACGATGATAATCAGTAGCAAGATAGCCAGCGCGGAGGCGTATCCATAGCGGGTATCCCGGTTGAAGGTCTGGAAGATGACCACGCTGGCGGTGTCCGTCGTTCCCAGCGCTGCCCCCAGACGCATCACATAGATGTGGTTGAAGGCTTTGAAAGTGCCGATGACGGCCAACAGCATCAGGAAGTAAATGGTAGGGGAGAGTAGGGGCAAGGTGATGTGCCGAAACTGCTCCCATCGGCCCGACCCATCAATAGCGGCGGCTTCGTATAGCTCTTTGGGAATGTTACCCAGCCCGGCCAGGAAGATAACCATGTCAAAGCCAACGTAAGTCCAGACATTGAAGAGGATAATGGCTACCAGCGCCAGGCTGGGACCGGCTAACCAGGTGGGAAGATCCACGCTGCTGCCGGCAATAAGCTGGACGACGCCTGTAGGTTCATTGAGCCAACCTAGCGGCTTGAGACCCAGGGCCGTGAGCAAAGCATTCATGGGGGCGTCGGCGCGACCAGAGAAAATGATGCGGAAGGCGGCGGCGGTGCCTACCAGGGGAGCAATGTAGGGCAAGAAGTAAATGACGCGAAAGAGCGTCTTACCCTTGATATCCTGAAAAAGAATCGTTGCCAGGGTAAGGGCAATGATGAACTGCAAGGGAATCGTGCCTGTGGCAAAGAAGACGGTGGCTTGCAGTCCTTGCCACCACAGCTTGTCGCCGGAGGCGATAGCTGCCGGCAGTTCGCCAATCAAAATCCAGGCCCCCGCCGCCAGCACAATAGCCGCGCCCAGGCGCATGAAGGTCGCCGTCATCGAGGGGCGGTGGCTGGCGCTGCGCCAGACAAACCAGGAGAGCAGGAGCAGGACAATGCCCGCGCTGATCGTGATTAACTGGGTGTAAATGTCCAGCGATTCCCCCGCTTCCAATGCCTCTGCATAAGCAGCCTGTATTTCTGTCCACGTTATCCACACCAGAGCCAATGCGCTCGTGATGAGCAAAGCCGCTTCCGTGAATTTGGCAAAATAGAAACCATCTTTCTGGCTGCGCTGCTTTAGTCGGCGCACCACAAACCAGGCAGCGATGCCTGCCAGCAGAACCCCGACGGCGCTCAAGAACGACTGCTGCACCGCCGGTTCGCGCAGGGCTTCCCCCGTAAACTGGTAAAACAGTTCGCGCGTCAGCCGCTGCCCCCGCGGTAGTTTGTCGGGGATGGTTAGCATGGCCGGCATTAACGTGAATACCCAACGGGCTACCAGCGCCAGGGCCACAGCCATAATAACTGCCGGGGCGGCCCAGGGCCAGGGTGATCTCTGGCGGTCGGCGGCGGTCTGCCGCACATCGCGGATGCGGCGTACAGCCAGGAAGATAAAGGTGACGGCAGCCCAAAAAGCCAGCACGTAAGTCAGATTATCAATGGCGCGTACATAGTTGCCCAGGCCATCGTAAGTTCCGACAATTCTGTTTAGTCCGCGTAGGGTGCTTTCGTAGAGGGAAAATGCGAGGGGAAAAAGGCCAAAAACGAAGATGATGGTAAATGCCGGCAGCAAAAACAAATATGCCAGCAGCGCTTCCCGCAGCCGGCGACCACGCCGCCCGGCAAAAATGCGCTCGCTCAGGCTCAACTGCACTGGCCTGGCGGCTGTTAGCTCGTCAGATGTCAATAACGTGTCACTCATAGTGGCCGGCCTCGCTGCGATTACACGACAGAGTCAATTGCGGATGGTTGCCAGGTTGGGGGATATTCACTGGTCGGATCATGTTGGGCGGAACAGGCGTTGCCGCCACGCCAACACCCTGCACACCATTTGTTGAACGCTACACTACGCAAATTATAACACGCGCACCTTGACGGGCAACCGCCTAAACCCACAACGTCGTAAGTTTAACCCTGGTGCTTTAACAGGCTGTTAAGGGCGTGCTAAAGATATGTAATGAATCAGCCACTCCCCCGAAATGCCAGCTTCCCGAAAAGCCCCCTTCCCCCTTGGGGAAGGGGGTTGGGGGGCTTCCTCAACGCAAAGTAAACCGCGTATACCCCAACAAACTCCCCGACTGCCGAAACCTGTCAGAGCCATCCCCGCCAGCGCTAACCTCTCTCAAACCGCGAGCCGGACGCATCACCGAATAAACACGCACCGGTTCAACCTTCCCTTTCACCCGCACCAGACCCAAGTCGTCAATGTGCAACGCCGCCACGCTTTCCAACTGCGACAGTGTCGCTTCCCCCATAAAGACCGTCTCAAAAGGTGTCTCTTTATTGAGATCGCTAAAGCGCTTTGCCAGATTGACGCTGTCCCCCAGCGCCGTATATTCGCGCCGCTTTTCCGATCCCAGATTCCCCACAATCATCTCCCCCGTATTCACCCCAATGCCAATGCGAATGGGGGCCACCCCCCGCGCCAGCCGCTGGTTGTTCAGCTCCGACAACTCTTCCATCATTGCCATTGTCGCGTTAACCGCTTGCTGAGCGTGGTTCTGGCTGGGAATCGGCACGCCAAATAGAGCCAGCATAGAGTCGCCGCCAAACTTATTCACCACCCCCCCATGCGCATCTATAACGCGCTGCATGGTGGTGTAATATTCGTTGAGTTCATCTAACAGGGCGTTCAGGTCTACCTTCTGCGTGAAAGCCGAGAAGTCGCGGATGTCGGCAAACAACGCTGTAGCCCAGACCCGCTGCCCCCCCGACTCCGCTTCGCCGTTCAAAATACGCTGGGCAATGTTGTCGCCCACATACCGCCCAAACAAGTCCTCCAGATAGCGCTGCTGTCGCAGTTGCGCCACCATGTTGTTAAAGCTGCGCGTAAGCTGCCCTATTTCATCTGGGGCGGGCGGCGCAAGCTGGACTTCCAGATTGCCGGCAGCCACCTCCTGCGAAGCCTCCATCAACGCCTTAATAGGCTGCCCAATGCGGATAGCCACCACATAACCAATGAAGAGCGAGGCGGCAATCGTCAGCAGCAGGGTCCCCAACATCAGACGGCGGGCGCTGTTCACCTGACTGACAAACGGCTGCTCTGTCAGGCTCACCCCCACCAGCGCCAGATCGCTGTCCGCGCCGGGCAGCGGCAGCAAAATCTGGCTATAGCGCTGCGGCGATAGCTCCAACAGCCGCTGCCGCCCTGTAACCGCCGTAGCGATCTGGCTGGCGGTTGTGGCTGAGAGAGCCAGAGTTTCATCAGCGCTGTCTGTATGCGTAGTTGCCAGCACCTCCCCGCGGCTGTTGTAGAACGTGATGTGCGCTCCGGCGGCGGCGGCTAATTGGTGCGCCAGCGCTGTCAAAGAGGCGGCGGGGGGCAGCGGCGGGGGCGACACAGCGGTAGTCGTTTCATACCAGGTCAACTGCTGGCGCTGCGCCTGACTCGTTAACAGCAGCCGCACCACTTCCCCCCTGTTTTGTAGTTCTTGCTGCTGGCTGTTTTGCAACATTTCTTCAAGGTAACTGGAGATACCAAAAATGAGCAGCGTGGCCACAGCCAGCGCCAGCAGGAAATACGGCATCAGGATGCGTGTGCGTAGGGTAGGGTAGATTGTTTTCCCGTGAACGGGAAAATATTTGGTCATAGACAACTCGTTATCCGGGTTCCTGAGTAATTGTCACGATTCAAACCTGGCAGGCGGCGTGTAAAACCCTGCCGGGTTTCTGGAAATAACCTATGCTATTCTACCCGGTCTCTATTAACAACTGGCTTAACCCCTGGCTCAATGTGTAAGTGGGCTGCCAGGCCAACAGGGCCAGCGTGCGCGCCTGATCGGCAATCTGGGCTACATCTTCGCCGGGCCGGTCAGGCAGCAGCCCTGGGCGAGGTCGCCCGCCGCGACCCACCAGAGCATAAATTTGCTGCACCACATCTCGCGTGCGCGTGCCATGACCTGTGCCCAACTCTACGGTGATGCCGGCATCTAACCCCACTACGACCGCCAACCGCGCCAACCCCTCAGCCACGTCGGCGACGTAAATCCAATCCTTGCGCTGCTCCCCGCCAGTCATGGGGAAATCTTCCCCCGCCCGCGCCGCCGCCAGCGCGGCTGGAATCAAAGCCGATTGCGGCTGACCCGGCCCAAAAGCCTGAAAAATCATAGCCCCCAAAATGGGCCAGCCGCGCGTGTGCGCGTACATCTGGCAAAAGTTCCAGGCTGCCGCCTT
>CAYQYJ010000010.1:18786-32367 GCA_964421605.1 uncultured Ardenticatenaceae bacterium
CCGATAAAGCCCGTGGCCCCCGTGATCAAAATCTTCATGGAACTACCGGCGCGGCGCCGCGCTGCTGTGTAGAAAATCTTGATACCAGGCGATCGTTTCGGCTAATCCTGCTTCAATGGTGTAGGCGGTTTCCCAGCCGAGCATCTGCCGGGCTTTGGTCGAATCCAGGTATTGGTCCTGGATTTCGTTTCTGGCTTCGTTGCGAATAACAGGCTGCAAGTGGGGGTGGGGAGAGAGGCGGATGATGAGTTCTACTATCTCCCGTACCGATAGGGGGTTGTTGATGCCGAAGTTAAACGCCTGCCCGGCAACTGCCGGCATCTGCTCCGCCGCCAACATATACCCCCTGACCGCATCGGGAATATATAAATAATCCCGCTTCATGCTGCCGTCAGAGCGAATAATGGGCGGCTGCCCGCGCAGCACACTGCGAATCGTGCCAGGTACCACCCGATTCCAGTTCAAATCGCCGCCGCCATACAAGTTGCCGAACCGCGTCACCACCACAGGCAGGTCATAGGTGTGCGCGTACGCTTGCAGGATCAGGTCGGCGCAGCTTTTAGAGACGTCGTAGGGATGCCGGCCCTGCAAAGGCGCATCCTCACGGTAAGGCAGTCGCGGCTGGTCGCCATACGCCTTATCGCTGCTGGCTGCCACGATGCGCGTCACCGTGGGATTGCGCCGCGCCGCCTCCAGCAGCACCCACGTGCCCTTGATGTTCGTTTCAAAGGTGGACAATGGCGCGCGGTTGGCAATAGTCACGATCGTTTGCGCCGCCAGATGAAAAACAGTGTCAATCTCATACTCCGCCAGCGTGCGCTCCATCAGGGTATAATCGCCTACATCCCCGTAGACAACGTTAATGCGCGGCAGATTGCCGGCACGCAGCAGTTGCGAACCAGGCGTTACGTCCCGCACCAGGCCCACGATATACGCCCCCGCGTCCAACAGCGCCGCCGTCAGCCAGGAGCCTAGCAATCCTGTGCAGCCGGTGACAAAAACCCGCCGATCTTGCCAGAAGGAGTCGTTCATTCGGGTCACCACACCTTCCACGGCGCGGCTTGCTGCCAGACTTTTTCCAACTCTATGCTGTCTTTTAACGTGTCCATCGAACGCCAGAAGCCGCCATGTTTGAAGCGCATCAGCTCGCCCTGCTGCACCAGATAGTTAAACACGCTCGTTTCCAGGGGCGTATCTACGTCGCTGTCAATCAGATCCAATACGCCTCGCTCGAACAACATAAAGCCGGCATTTACCCAATGCGGCAGGCGCGGGTATTGCACATATTGCGTCACCCGATCCTGGGCGTCTGCTTCCAGCACGCCGTATTGATAATGGGCTTGCACGGCAGTTACCGTAGCCAGGCGACCATGCTGGCAGTGAAAAGCCAGCAGTTGGCTCAAATTGACGTTGCCCACGCCGTCCCCATAAGTCACGAAGAAGCGCTCCCCCGACAGGTGGTCGGCTACCCGTTTGAGGCGGCTGGCTTTTTCCGTGGAGATGCCCGTGTCCACCAGCGTCACCTGCCAGGGATCATGTTCTGCCGGACTGTGGAACGCCAGATGCGTCGCTGGGGAGTCGCCGCTGTCCCTGTCCCCCAGCCAGATGGTGAAATCGCGCGCCAGGGCTTCGTATTGCAGGAAGTAGCGGCGAATCTGGTGGGCTTCATGCCCTAGCGGCAGCACAAACTGGTTGAAGCCATAGGCAGAGAAAATGCGCATGACGTGCCAGATAATGGGGCGACCGCCGACTTCAACCAGTTCCTTTTTCGTCAGCGTTCCCCCCCGCATACGGGTTCCCTGGCCCCCACAAAAGATGACGACGGGAATATTTTCCATAGTTACTCTTGCTGTCCCTGAGCGCGGGCCACAGCCTGGCGCAAATGGGGTACAAATGGCGGATAGATGATGCCCTCTTCGGTGACGATGCCTGTGACGTAACGGTGGGGTGTGACGTCGAATGCCGGGTTGCGCGCGGAAATGCCGGCAGGCGCAATAGACTTGCCCCAAACAGATAATACCTCCTGTTCATCTCGCTCTTCGATCGGGATCAGGTCGCCGTTAGCCAGTTCCAGGTCAATCGTACTGGTAGGCACGACCGGGTAAAACGGAATGCCGTTCTCTTTCGCTACCACTGCCAGCTTATAGGTGCCGATTTTGTTCGCCACGTCCCCATTGGCTGCCGTGCGATCAGAGCCGACCAGCACAATGTCCACCTGCCCTGTGCGCATGAAGTGACCGGCGGCGTTGTCCGCAATCAGGTCAAATGAGATGCCCCGCTGTTGCAGTTCCCAGGCAGTAAGCCGCGCCCCTTGCAGCCGTGGGCGGGTTTCATCCACCAGCACATGCACCCGCTTCCCCTGTTCATGCGCGGCAAAGATGACGCCCAAAGCCGTGCCCCAATCTACCGCCGCCAGAGCGCCTGTATTGCAATGGTGCAAAATAGTGTCGCCATCGCTAATCAGTTCCGCCCCATGAAACCCCATGCGCCGATTCAGGGTCACATCGTCGTCTGCCAGGCGTTGGGCTTCTTGCAGCAAGGCGGCGCGCACAGCGTCCGCGTCCTCCAGCGTTTCGTCGGCGGCCACGCGCAGTTGGCGGCGCACCGCCCAGGCCAGATTCACCGCAGTAGGCCGGGCGGCGTTGAGAACGGTTGCCGCAGCTTCCAGATCGCGCAGCAAAGTCAGGCGATCGGTTGCCTGGCATTGCTGCCCCGCCAATGCCATGCCAAACGCCGCCGCCGCCCCAATAGCCGGCGCGCCGCGCACCACCATGTCCCGGATGGCGGCAGCCACCGCCCGATAATCATCAAACGCGGCTACCACAAACTCCCAGGGCAACTGGCGCTGGTCAATCATTTTGACATTGTTTTGATCGTAGTCCCAGAATACTGTGCGCATGGTTATGTTATAGACCTTCAGGTGATTTTGGCGAGATGTGCATGGGCGGCAGTTTGTCCCGCAAAGATCATAGCACACCCCTTGCTCTGCGCCAATGCCGCGCCGTCCTCCAGGGTTTTCCAAAGTCGCTCAATTGTCATTCTGAGGCCGCAGGCCGAAGAATCCCAACGGCGCTGGCAAAGCAAGGGCTTTGGTTTGCTCAGCAGCGTGGGATGCTTCGCTTCGCTCAGCATGACAAGTTAGCGTACAATAGCGCCCTATGATGGAACGATTCGCCTCCTTACGCCAGCAATTTTTGACCCGCGCGCGCTGGTTAACTGTGGGGTTGGGGGTGAAGCGCTGGCTGCTGCTCTTAGGCGTAGGCGCGGGCATATTGGGCATGGGGGTTGTTTATCTCATTCTGACTCTGCGTCGCGCCGGCTGGCTGCCTGTTTGGCTCTACAATATCCTCACGCTGCAAGACCTGCCAATTTGGGTACGAGTGCTGCTGCCCGTCGCCCTGGGCGCACTGGTCATGTTGGTAGCGATCCACCGCCTCAGCGTCGCTTTTCTGGCCCCCTTTCGCCAGCCGGGCGAAGAGATCATTGACAGCCTTTACCATTACAGCCAGCGGCAGCGCGGCCCCGCCATTGTGGCTATTGGCGGCGGGCATGGCCTGGCAACGCTCCTACGCGGTCTCCGCGACCATACCAACAACATCACCGCCATTATCACCGTAGCAGACGATGGCGGCAGCAGTGGTCGTCTGCGGCGGGAATTGGGTATGCTGCCGCCAGGAGATTTTCGCAATAACATGGCGGCGCTGGCGCGGGATGAAGCGCTGATGAGCAAGTTGCTGCAATACCGCTTTAGCCGGCAGCCCGGCGAAAACGGGACGAGCGAACTGCACGGGCACGCTTTTGGGAATCTGCTGCTGGCGGCGCTTGCCGGCATCACTGGCAGTTTCGACGAGGGTTTGCTGGCGGCGGAACGGGTGCTGGCGCTGCGCGGGCGGGTCATGCCCTCCACCCTGGACCAGATTAAGCTGGTGGCGGACATCAGCGACGCCCAGTCGGGCCGCTTACAGCGCGTCGAAGGCGAATCGGCTATTCCTGAAGCGCGCGGCGTTATCCAACGCCTGGCCATCGAACCCCCAGACGCTCGCCCCTATCCCCGCGCTCTGCAAGCCATTTTCCAGGCAGACCTGATCATCTTAGGGCCAGGCAGCCTTTACACCAGCATTCTGCCCAATTTGCTGGTGCCCGGGCTGGCAGAAGCTATCAAATACGCCCGCGCGCCCAAAGTCTACATCTGTAACCTTGCCACCCAGCCTGGAGAGACGGATAATTACGATGTGGCCCAACACGTGGCGGCTCTGGCCCATTACCTGCCGCCTGGTACAGTGGACGTGGTATTGGCTAACAGTAATTTGAGCGTTCCATCTACGCAGGGCGGCGGACAAACGCAGTACGTCCAACCCGCCGCGCCGTCTGAGGGTCGCCTATTGTTGGTGGACCTGGTAGATGAACAAAAGCCGTGGCGACACGACAGCGCCAAACTGGCGCGGGCCGTACTTGACCTTTTAGGGCATTGAATTACGCCGGGCGACCTGACCAGGGACGCCCGCAAACGACTGTAGCCCGATTTTCCAAAATCGGGCGGGCGATTTTGGAAAACCGCCCTACTATTCTTGAAGGAGAATTCCATGACGATTAAAGTTGCTATCAACGGTTTTGGCCGCATTGGCCGGCAGGTGTACAAAGCCATTTATGAAAACTACCGCGACGTATTGGACGTCGAAGCCATCAACGACCTGATGGATGTGGGCACGAATGCCCATCTGTTGAAATATGACTCCACCTATGGCCGCTTCCCCGGCGCCGTGGAAGTGCGGGATGGAGACATCTATGTGGACGGCGTCAAACTGAAGAGTTACGCCGAACGCGAACCCCTGAACTTGCCCTGGGCCAGCCTGGGGGTAGACATTGTGTTGGAATGCACGGGCGTCTTCCGCACGGGCGACAAAGCCGCCGCCCATATCACGGCAGGCGCCAAAAAAGTATTGATTTCCTCGCCAGCCAAAGGCGTAGACGCCACATTCTGCATGGGCGTTAATGACGGGGATTATGACCCCGCCAAACATAACGTCATCTCTAACGCCAGTTGTACCACCAACTGCCTGGCCCCGGCGGCGAAGGTGCTGAATGATCATTTTGGCATTAAGCGGGCGTTGATGTCTACCATTCACGCTTACACCAATGACCAGCGCATTCTGGACCTGGCGCACAAAGATTTACGCCGCGCCCGCACTGCGGCGCAAAACATTATCCCCACCACCACCGGGGCGGCGAAAGCGGTTTCTCTGGTCATCCCGGATCTGGAAGGTAAATTCGATGGCATGGCGTTCCGCGTGCCTGTGCCTACCGTTTCGGTGGTGGACCTGGTGGCTGAACTGGAAAAGGACACGACCATTGCCGAACTGAACGCTACTTTCAAAGCCGCTTCGGAGAGCGGCGGCTGGCTGGGTAAAGTGTTGGGCTACACCGAAGAACCACTGGTTTCCAGCGACTTTATCGGCACGACCAAATCCTCCACCATTGATGCCCAGTCTACGCAGGTGATTGGCGGCAACCTGGTCAAAGTCGTGACCTGGTATGACAACGAGTGGAGTTATTCCGTGCGTCTGGCGGATCTGGCGGCTTTTGTAGCCGGGCAGATGTAACAAAAACTGGAGCAGTCTCCAAGACTGCTCCAGTTTAGAATACTGCCTCACCGTTGCCCCCCCATGGAATTGAAAGAACTGGAAGCGCGGATGCACGCTTTTGTGGCAAGCAAAGGCTGGTATGCGCCTGATTCTCCGCGACAGCAATCGCCGCGGAATCTGGCTGCTTCCCTGGCGATTGAGGCTGCCGAAGTGTTAGAGCATTTTCAATGGCAAACAGAAGTGGCTGATCCGGCGGCGCTGGCAGGCGAACTGGCGGACGTAGCGCTGTATTTGTTGCAGTTAGCCAGCCTGACAGGGATTGACCTGGAGCAGGCTGTTCTGGATAAACTGGCTTACAACCAGGATCGGCAGTGGGAAACCTGATACCCGTGAAGGTTCTGGCTGTCAGTGACCTTGTCGTAGATCATCTATACGCTGCCGATGTGCGCAGCCGTTTCCCACAAGTGGAGCTGCTAATTGGTTGCGGGGACCTTCCTTATTATTATCTGGAATTTCTGGTTTCGGCGTTTGATTTGCCGTTGGTTTATGTGCGCGGGAACCACGACGGCGGCCCGCAGCATCGCAGCGATGGGCGGGTGACGGCGGAGGTGCAGGGGGGGATTGATCTGCACCGCCATGTGGCGGTGGTGCAAGGTTGTTTCATGGCGGGGCTGGAAGGCTCCATGCGTTACCGCCCGCGCGATAAGTTGATGTATACAGAAAAGGAGATGACGTTGGAAATTGCCGGCATGTTACCCCGCCTTTTGTGGATGCAGCGGCGACTGGGCCGGCGGTTAGACGTGCTGGTGACGCATTCGCCGCCCCACGACATTCATGATGATACGGATTTGCCACACACGGGTTTTCGCGTCTTTCGCACCTTTATGCGCTACTTTAAGCCGCGCTACCTGCTGCACGGGCACGTGCATCGGATTGGCGTGGACGTCAAGCACCAGACGCAGTTTGCCGACACAACGGTGATCAACGTCTTTCCTTACCGCCACATTGACCTATCCTGTCCTGAGGCGGATGAAAAGGGTCACAGATTACGCAGATTACACAGATAAGGGCACAAGAGCTGACTACAGCCTCTTGTTTTTAGGGTAAGAGTCAGACGGCGTGGGCCTGGGGGAAACGGTAGCCGAGGCCGCGTTCGGAGATAATGTAAACTGGCTCGGTGAGGCCCGGTTCGATTTTTTGACGAACGTTGTGTACATGCACGCGCAGGCGGTTTTCTTGCGCTTCTTCCAGGGGCCACAGCCGCTTGAGCAGGAACTCCGTCGTGACAATCCGCCCGGCATTGCGCATGAGGATGTAAAGCAGTTTGGTTTCAATCGGCGTTAAGATCACTTCGCTGGCGGCGACAAACGCTTTGCGGTTGGGGAAGTCTACCTGAAGGTGGGGGTCCACGTGCACGACGGGTTCAAGCGTGTAGCCAAAGTCGCCGATACGCCGCAGCACGCGGCGGACGCGGGCGGCTAATTCGCGGGGACGGAAAGGCTTGACGATGTAATCTTCGGCAAAATCGTCAATGGTGTTGACGATCATGTCTTCATCGTCTATGCCCGTTAAGATAATAATGGGCAAGTCGCTGAACTGGTGCACGTAGCGGCAAAACTCAAGTCCATTCATCACAGGCATCTGCAAATCCACCACCGCCAGATGAGGTAGACCATATCGTTTAATCAGGGTGATGGCTTCCTCGCCCGTCATAGCCGAAAGCACGTCATACCCTTCTTTTGTCAGGGTGCGCCGGACAATATCTTGCATATTATAATCATCTTCCGCCACCAAAATCCGTTGGGGCCGTGGGTCTGGTTCGGGCATGCTTTGTATCCTTTGCTGACTTTATCTCTCTGGCTACCTGAGTGTACCAATAGCAGGTTGTGGCAATTATAGCAACTGCTGCCACTTTGACGCAAAGCGCATTCAGTACAGGCTGGCACACGCCCGGTCATTATTGTCAGCCGGGATGCCATTAACCAGTACAGCCCGGTCATCGTTGTCGTGCCGCTGACCGATCGCGGCAACGTGAAGCGTAGTTACCCAAGCAACGTGGTTATTCCCAGGGGGGAAGGTGGGCTGACGGTTGATTCAGTTGCCTCAGGCGGACAGGTGCGCGCTATTGCCAAGACCCGTTTGGGGCCGCTGCGCGGTGCGCTGTCGCCGCTGATGATGCAGGCGGTTGATCGCGCTTTGCGCGTTACTCTCGACCTGGGATGAGTACGGGGATCACTCACTACGATTGAGCTGCCACAGAATACGCAAGCCATCCAGGGTGAGCCAGGGGACGATCTGGTCAATGACTGGAGTCTCGCTGGCGATGGTTTCCGCCAGACCGCCCGTGGCTAACACTTTCATCTCTGGGCCCAATTCGGCGCGGAAACGCTGCACCATGCCTTCGACCATGGCTACGTAGCCAAAAAGGAGACCTGACTGCATGGCGTGGGTGGTGTTGCGCCCAATGATGGAGGGGGGACGCTGCACGTCAACGCGCGGCAGTTTGGCGGTGCGCTGGTAGAGCGCTTCTGCGCCCATGGTGATGCCAGGGGCAATGGCTCCGCCCAGATAGTCGCCGGCGGCGGAAATGGCGTCGAAGGTGGTAGCGGTGCCAAAGTCAATGACGCAGGCGGGGCCGCCGTAAAGATGTTTGACGGCGACGGCGTCCACGACGCGATCGGCGCCGACGGCGCGCGGGTTTTCCACACGGATGTGGATGCCTGTTTTGATGCCGGCATCCACCACCAACGGCTCCTGATGCAGATAATGCCGGCACGCCTGCCCAATCTTGCTCGTCAACGGCGGCACCACCGAAGCCAGGCTGACGCCCGTCACATCCGCCGGGCGAAAGCCGTGATGGCTGAGCAGCCCCAGAAATTGCAGCCCATACTCATCCGGCATCCGGTCATGATCCGTAGCCAACCGCCAGCGCGCCCCTAGCTCGTCAGCCTGATACAGCCCTAACGTAATGTTGCTGTTGCCAATGTCAATGGCTAATAACATTTTACCTCCAGCGAAAAGAGTGGTCAGTGGCGAGTGGACGGTGGTTAGAAGCGACAGCCCCAAACTGTCCCTAAACTAAATCTGCGCAATCTGCGCCATCTGTGATTATCGTCATTTAACCGTGCTTGCGCCGCAGCACAAACCACAGGTAAACGGGCGCGCCCGCCAACCCGGCCAGGCGCACCACGGTAAATTCCAGCAGCGACAAAGCTACTGCCTGACTATGGCTGAGACCAGCCGCCGCAAACAGGAGCGGGGCGACCGCCTCGCGCACCCCCAGGCCGCCAATCGAAGGCACCAGCAAGGCGACGGACAGGAGGGGCACAGCCAGCAAATAATAGCGAATGGGAATGACGTAGCCGAGCGAAATGCCGGCAACCACCCACCACGCCACCAGCATAGCATTAAAAACCACCGAGACGCCCAGAGCGCCCGCAATGGCCCGCCAGCCGCACCCTTGCACGGCAGCCAGCAGCCGCGCCGTTGGGCCCTCCCCTACGGGCGACAGCGGGCGCGGCAGCCATCGGGCCAGACGGCGCAGCAGGCGTCCGTCCAGCAGCAAGAAGCCGCCCAGCACTCCCGCCAGGGAGACGCCAGCCACCACGATTGCCTGCCCTGGTGGAAAATCGGTTGGGCGAAAGGGCAGCGTGAGCAAGGCAAAGACAAACAGCATCATCAAGCCCGTCAGCCGGTCCACCAGCACCGTGCCGGCAGCCGCCGCCGGCGACACATCCCGCGCCGCTTCCACCACCCGCACCACGTCGCCGCCAAAGCCGCTGGGCAAAAACACGTTGAAGAAATTGCCGGCAACATACAAAGTCACCAGGCGTCCAAATGGCAGGCGACTACCCAGCCCGCGCAGCAAAATCCACCAGCGCCCCGCCCGCAGCGCCAGACTGGCGTTTATAAGAAGGAACATGAGCAGCAGCCCTGGCCAGCGTACCTGTTGCAGCGTGTCGTTTAGCTCAGCCAGATTGATCTGCGACGCTGCCAGAGCCAGCCCCAGCAGGGTTATGCCAATCTTTAGCCAGGTTGATCCGTATCTTCGCATAGTCAACAACGCAACAGGCGCAGGCGGAAAGGACATGTCCGTGGTGGAGGGTAGGGGCAGATTTCAAACCTGCCCAAAATTCTATCCCCAAGCTTAAACCAATCAATCACCACCCACATTGTAAGGGAAACGACAGTCGCCTGCCAGCATAGGGGCTGGGCGTTGTCCAGGCGCTGACCACTCGCCACTGATCACTATTCGGGTATTCTGTGGCGTCAGACGCCCGTTACGCATTTTGTCCCCTTCCGTTTATAATCGCATCTTCATGGGTCTCTTTCGCCGTCTACCCGCCGCCTGGCTGCTGCTGCCCCTGCTGCTGCTGTTCTTTTTCCTGGCGCTAAACAGCATGGTTAGCGACAGCCCCACCATGGATGAGCAGAACCACCTGGCGCGCGGGCTGGCTTTTCTGGCGACAGGCGACCCGCGTTTTAGCCTGGAGCATCCTCCCCTGCTTAATACCTTGAGCGCGCTGCCCGTCTATTTGTTAACTGATGTGACCATTCCCCTGGATGATCCCAGTTGGGAACAGCGAGAGGGGTGGTACGCCTTTGCCGAGCGGCTGCTGTGGCGGTCGGGCAACGACGTTTCCCTCATCCTCTTCCTGGCGCGGCTGCCCATTTTATTTGTGACCATCGGGTTGTCCCTGGTAGGCTACCATTTTGGCCGGGCGCTGTGGCCCGGCAATCGCGCGCCGGCATTTTTTACCGCAGCCTGCCTCCTATTTGACCCCAATTTGTTAGCGCACGGACGCTACACCACGACGGATGTGGGCGGCGCGGCTTTTTTGCTGCTGGCGACTTTTTTGTTGTGGCGGTGGTGGCAGGTCAAAGACGGGCGCTGGGAAATAGCCTCGCTGCTGGCGGCGGCGGTTGGCTTGGGGTTGGCTTTTGCCGGCAAGCTGTCCACGCTGACGTTTGCGCCCCTGTTCCTGTTGTTAGCCGCGCTGCCGTTATATGGGCAGCCGTGGCGCTGGCGCGGCGCGGCGCGGCGTATAGCCCAGTTGGCAGCGGCGGGCGGCGGCAGCCTGCTGCTGGTTTGGGCGGTTTACGGATTCCAGTGGGCGGCATTCGATTTTCAGTCGTCCTTCTTGCAGCCGCTGAATCGCCTGAGCGGGCCCATGCCCACCTATTGGGCTGGCCTGGAGCAAATTCTCTTTTTGAGCGGCGGCGGGCGGGCCAGCTACCTCGGGGGACAGTTTTCGGACACGGGCTTCCCCCTCTATTTCCCCGTTGCTTTTGCCCTAAAAACGCCGCTGCCGCTGCTGCTGCTGCTGCCGGCAGCCGCCTTCATCCTGCTGCGCCAAACGCAAACGCGCGGGCGGGCTTTGTTTTTGCTGCTGCCGGCATTTCTCTACTTCCTCCTCAGCACCCAAAGCGCCCTGAACATTGGCTATCGCCACCTGTTTCCCATGCTGCCCCTGCTCTATTTACTGGCGGCGGGTCTGGGCAGCCGCGAAGAGCCGCCGCCGTGGCGGCTGGCATTGGCGGCGGCGGCGTTCTCCATTCTGCTCAGCGCCCTGCTCATCCATCCCCACTATCTGAGCTACTTCAATCTGGCGGCGGGCGGGCCGCCAAAAGGGGGGCAGATCCTCATTGACAGCAACATTGATTGGGGGCAGGACTTGATCCGCTTGCAGCGGTGGCTGGCTGCTCAGGAGGTATCGCAGGTGAAGCTGTCCTGGTTTGGCAGCGCCGACCCGGCTTACTACGGCATTGCTTACGAGCCGCTGCCGGGCGTGCCGCGCCACTTTGACCTGTGGTGGAATGTGCCTTTTGACCGGACGCAGCCGCCGCCCGGCCTGTACGCCATCAGCGTCAGCAACCTGGGCGAGCCGCCGCTGCGCACTGCCGAGAAAACGGTGTTTGCCTGGTTCCGCGCCCGCCAGCCAACGGCCCGCATTGGTTACTCCATTTACATCTATGACGTCCGTTGATGCCCTTCTCCGCCGACGGAATCGCTGGCTGCTGGCGGCGACGCTGATCTTGCTGGTAGGGGCGGCGCTGCGGCTGCTCTGGCTGCACGACGTGCCGCCGGGGTTGGCGCAAGACGAAGTGCTGGACGCGGACATTGTGGAGCGCATTCGCCAGGGGCAGCACGCCTTCTTTTTCCGTGAAGGGTACGGGCACGAACCGCTGTACCATTACTGGTCAGTGCCCTTTCAAGCGCTCCTGGGGGACAATGTGTTGTCTATCAGGCTGCCGGCATTCACCCTCGGTCTGCTGCTGATTGCCGTTACCATGCGCTGGCTGCGGCGGGACGTGGGGCGCGTGGCTGCCCTGATTGCCGGCGGCGGCCTGGCCCTGAGTTGGTGGCCCATCCTCTTTAGCCGCGTTGGGCTGCGCCCTATTCTGGAGCCGCTGCTGCTGGTGGGCATGGCCTGGTTCTGGCAGCGGCGGCCCTGGCTGGCTGGCGTTTGCCTGGGGCTGGCTCTCTACACCTACACCGCCGCCCGCGTGCTGCCCCTGCTGCCGCTGTTGTTCTTGATTTATCTGGGCGTGCGCCGTCTTTCTATCCGCGTGCGCCCGCTGCCCCCCGCTGCCGTCTGGCGGCAGATCGGCTGGCGGCAGCCAGCCATTGTCCTGGGCGTGGGCTTGTTGCTGGCGCTGCCGTTGTTTGTCACCTTGCAGTTGGACCCATCGCTGGATGAGCGGGCGCGGCAGTTGTCTGGCCCGCTGACGGCGCTGCGGGCCGGCGATTGGCGACCCATCTGGCAGACGACGCGCGCCACCCTGGGCGTTTTTGCCTTCACGGGCGATCCCCGCTGGACTTATACGCTGCCCCATCAACCGCTATTTGACCCCTTTACCGCCCTGATGTTTTTGGGCGGGCTGGGGCTGGCGCTCTGGCGCTGGCGGCAGCCCTGGTATGGCTGGCTGCTCTTGTGGTTAGGGTTGGCGCTGCTGCCCAGCGCCATCACCCCCGACGCGCCCAGTCTGGTGCGCCTGGTGGGCGCGCTGCCGCTGGTGTATGGGCTGCCGGCATTATTCATCCAGGAACTTATTTCGCGTAGTCAACAAAAAACAAGCAACAAAACCAACATACGCCACACCTTAATAACAGGCGGGCTGGCGCTCCTCATCCTCCTCAACGGCGGGCGCACCTTCCTAAACGGCTTTACCCGCTGGCCCCAGGCTCCAGACACCCGCCTCAAATACCAGACCATCCTCTACGACATGGCCCGCCGCTGGCAGCAGCAGCCCGCCGCCGCCCTGGTAGTCGCCGATGATTGGGTAGACCCCATTGACGTGGATTCGCTGCGGCGCAATCTGGGGCGCGACCCGCAGGCGCGGTGGGTGCAGGGGGGGCGGGCGTTGGTATTCCCCGCCGTTTCGGGTGCGCATTTTTACGCGCCTGACTATGCCACGCCTGTACCTGACTTGCTGGAAATGGCGGCTTTGCCCACCGCACCCATTTACCGCAGTCCAGGCAATCCCTCTTTTGCGGTGTGGGCGATGCCGGCAGCGCCCACCGCCAGCGCCATTGCCCCCGTTACCTTTGACGACCGCCTGACCTTCCTCGGCTACCAATGGCTGCCTGGCCCGCCGCCGCGCCTGATCACGCAGTGGCGCGTGGAGCAGGCGCTGCCGGCAGATATTGCCATTTTTGCCCACATTCTGGATTCGCAGGATAATCTGATTGGGCAGCACGATGGCTTTGACGCTTTTGCCCCCACATTGCAAGCGGGCGACGTATTCTGGCAATGGCATCCCCTGACTCTGCCCCCCACAGGGCCCCCGCCCGCGACGTTGTCCCTGGGGCTGTATACCCGTAATAACCTGATCCGCCTGACCCATGCCGGCAATCCGCCCGACCAGATTCGGCTGCCGCTCAGTGCGCCGCTACCTGCGCCCTAAAACGAACGACTGTCCGATTGAAAATGAGTTGACATCTGTTAAGCCCAAGCTCAATCTGGGGGCGTCGTCGCCTCGGCGCTGCGCGCCAGGC
>CAYQYJ010000011.1:0-31002 GCA_964421605.1 uncultured Ardenticatenaceae bacterium
CTGGCGCGTCCCAACAGTCGTCATAAACGTTGCTCCACATGAGCAAAGTCACCTGACCCGTGCCATCGCTGAGAGTGAATTTGTAGCCGCCGGCGAAGCTGGCAGTAGCGATGACCTGACCGGACACGGTGACTTCGCTGCCCAAAAGATTAGGAATTTCGCCAATGGGCGAGACAGGCGGGGTTGTGGGTAGGGGGATAGGCGTGTCGGTAGCAGTTGGGGTGGGCGTGGGGAGGGGCGTCGGGGTGTAGGTGGCAGTAGGTGTGGGTGTGGTGGATGGCGTGGTGGTGGGTGAGGGGGTGGCGGTGGGAGTGGGTGTGAGGGTTGGCGGTGGGGTGTTGGTGTTTGCGATGGTGGGACTAGGTGTGGCAGTGGCAGCGGCAGCCGCTATCTGGGTGGGGAGGGCGGCTGTGGGCGTGGCCGGGGCAGCCGTGGCGCAAGATGGTAAGAGAAAAGCCAGCAAAAACAGGACGAACAGGGCTATTTTTTGTTGGTTTTGCCAGGACTGCATGATACCCTCCTCCGAAAACAGTGGTCAGTGAAAAGTGGACAGTGGTCAGAAACTTCGCGGTCTTTTTGATAATTAGCTGGCGACAACCTCTTGAAAAGCAGCCAGTTATTTTTAGCGCCTTGTCAGGGTTGGACGTGTAGACTGCCCAGAATGAAGCGGTCGCCGGTGAGGTTGCCGGCATTATCCGCCATATGCAGCCGCCGTCCACTGGTCATTTCATATAACCCCACTTCGACGTAATAGATGCCGGCAGCTAAATCGTCCGGAATTGCCAGATTATACGGGTCTAACAGCCGCTGGCCTGGCAGCCATTTGGGAATCCACAGGTAAGTGGGGGCTGCGCCGCCCAAGGGAGTATAATCGAGTTCGACCAGAGGACGGTTGGCAGCGTCAATCAGGTGTACAAAAATGGTATAGCTTTCTTCGGCAAGCGCCAGGCACTCCCATTGCAGCGTCAAATGCACTGTTTCGCCTGGTTGGATGGGGATGGGTTCTGTCCAGGGCGCCTGTCGTCGCGCTATGCCTGCGCGCGCCGTCGCCGACACCAATCCTATCCGCTGCCGAAAATTGCCCAACAAGTGATGGGTGGGCATTGGATACGGCTGGGCAGCGACGGTCAGGCTGCCGAGAGACATGGCGGGACCTGTGGCGTCGGTGATTAAGTTGTGCATGGCGGCGGTGATGGGGTAGCTGCCGGCAGCCAGCGCTGCCGGCAACGCAAAATCAAACCGCTCCACAATCACCTCGCCTGCCTGCCACAGCGGCGTGATCAGATGGCTGTCTGTGGTGAACGTGTAAGTCAGCCCACCAACTTGCAGCACAGGCACAAAATAGTCAGTCGTCGTGATGGATATACGCATTGCCAGCGATAAAGGGACGTAATCGCCAGCGGTTACCTCACGCTGCGGCAGTTCGTAGCCAATGAGCGCCACAGGTTCCTCGCTGTGAGGCAGCCGCGTTACAGATGGCGGTATGGTATCATCGCCGGGTTCTACTACCTGGTAAAACGCCCCGACCGGGCGCAGACGGAAACCCGCATCCACCACTTCACGGCGGTAGCCGCTGAGGTAAACGGGGCCGCCGGGCAGGTAGGCGAAAACGCTTTCTACCCAGGGGCGGGCAGTAGAGACAAATTCGGGACGCACGTCGGCGGGGTCAGGCCAGCGTCCATCCACAAAACGGGTATACCACAACGGGGTCATGTGTTCCCAATCGTTTAGCAGGATGGCTTGTTGGTTGCTGCCGGCAAACTGGCCAAAAACCGCCTGTACATAAGCATCCCCATTGTCATAATCCGCCAGCGAGAGGCGCGGCAGATTGCGCGTGATTTGCAGCACAGGCCCCAATAACATCAAGCCGCCTGCCAGCAGCAGCAGCGGACGGGCGTTGGCGAAACGCGCCCGCTGCTGCGTCAAATGCAGCAGCGCGTACAGACCAATCCCGCTCAATAGTCCTATGACCAGGAACGGCCCCAACAAATAGGCCATTACGTCCTGCACTGTGTTAATGACAAACAGATAATTGCCTAGAAAAGCCAGGCCATAAAGCAGCAGCAGCGGCTGCCGTTCGCGGCGGCGCGCCAGCCAACCCGCGCCAACCAACGCCAGGGCGATCGTGGGCAGGGTGTACTGCAATCGCAACAGCGACCAGAACACCAGCGCCCTATCCCATTGATCCGCCAGGCCAAAATGAAACAGGTTGACGCGCAAACCGCGAGCCAGAACCACGTTCAAGAAGCCATCCAGCGTGTTCATATCGTGCGGGCCAAATATGGGCTGCATCGGGCTGCGCAGAGGAAAGTAGAGCCAGACGCTCAACCCCAACAAGGCAAAGGCGACCATCTTGAGCCAGACGCGCCACTGCCGCAGCAGGCGCGGGCGCGTCCACAAAATGAAGCTGGCGTAAGCGGGGAAGGCAAAAACGGTCAGGGGATGGTGGGTCACACCCAGGCCTGCTGTCAGGCAGAAGGCGTAAAGGTAGCCATCTCGTCCGCTAGTCCACCAGCGCGTCAGCAGGAAGAGGTTAATAGCCAGGAAAGCGGCGGTGATGATGTGGGGATTGGCGTGGATGGCGTGCTGCCAGAAGTTGGCGCTGACGCCGACGCCCAGAGCAGTAAACAGGGCGGCAGCCGGGGCAAAAAAGCGAGTGAGGGGGTCTGGCGGTGGGGCAAGTCTGGCGGCGATGGTCGTGATCAGTGCGTAGAGAGCGACGGCAGCCACTGTGGCGGCGGCTGCCGCCAGCAGGTGCATTCGCCAGGGAATTTCGCCAAATGGAATGAGCGTCTGGAACAACTTGCCCATCAGGGTGATAAAAGCATAGCCGGGGGGATGGGCAATACCCAGCACATTCGCCACGAAGGTGTATTCGGTCGGGTCGCCCAACACCAGCCCTCGCGCCAGGGTCAGACCATACAGCAGCGGCAGCAGCAGCAGGATAAGGCGAGGGAACCAGGGAGAATGGAGCCAACGGGGCATGTTTAGTTATGCCAATAATTGATCGTATACGGCCAGCGTTTCCTGCGCGGCGCGCGTCCAGCTAAACTGCTGCGCTTGCAGCAGACCAGCGCGGCGGCGATGCTGGTATTCGTCGGGATCAGATAGCAGGCGGTGAATGACGGAGACCATTTCGGCCACATTGGTGGGGTCGAAGTAAGCGGCAGCCGCCCCGCCCACTTCAGGATGGCTGCTGCTGTGGCTGGCAGCGACGACCTGACCGCAAGCCATATGTTCCAGGATGGGCAAGCCAAACCCTTCATACAGGCTGGGCTGGACCGCCAGCCGCGCCGCGGCAATGACGGCGGGCAAATCCGCATCGGGAACCCACCCTAAGGAGTGGACGACATCGCCCAGGCCATCGGCTTCAATTTGGGCAAAGAAAGCGTCATACAGCCACCCTTTGCTGCCCGCCAGCAGCAAATGCAACTCTGGAAAATCTGGGCGCAGCAGCTTGAACGCATCCAGCAGACGGTTCAGGTTTTTACGCGGTTCAATGGTGGACAGGTGCAGCAGGTAATGGTCAGGCAGCCCGTATTGGCGGCGCACCTGGTCCATGTGGGCGGGCAGTGGCGGGCGAAAGTGAGCGGCAGCCGCTTCGTAGATGACGTGGATTTTAGCGGGATTGATGCCGTAGCCGGCGACGATATCCCGCTTGCTGGCCTCTGAGACGGCAATGATGGCGGTGGCGCGGCGGCAGTAAAGGGGCATGGCCAGGTTGAGATACCAGTAGTTGAGTTTTTTGTGGTAGGCGGGGAAGCGTTTGTAGATGAGATCGTGGACGGTGAGGAGGGTGGGGATGCGGCGTAGGGGCAGCAGCAGGTGTTCGGTGCTGTGGAAGAGGTTGGCGTCTGGGGTCAGACGGTTAAAAGGGATGTGGCTGAGGTGACCAAGCAGGACTGCCATGCGCCAGGGTTTGTAGCCCCAGGGGATGCGGCGTTGGGGGACGTGGGTGAATTCTGCCGGCACTTGCCCCCCCTTCCCCTGGTTATAAAACAAAGCAAAACGCTCTGGGGCCAGCGCCAGCAGCGCTTGCGCCAATTTCTGGCTATACCGCCCCAATCCAGCGCGACTGTGTACCGCCGCGGAAATGTCCACGTAGATCATGGGTGTGTTGCCCACCAATCCAGCGACCAGGCCACTGCTTTGTGGATACCTTCGCGCAGGGAGGTTGTGGGATTGTAATCCAACAAGGCGTGCGCCTTGCCAATGTTAGCCACGTAGTGGGTGACTTCGCCCACGCGGGAGGGTTGCACCGTCATGTCGGGTTCGACGTCCAGTTCGGCGGCAATGAAGCGGGCCATGTTCACCAGGGTATTGCCCTGCCCGTAAGCCAGGTTGATGGTGTGGTTGCTGATTTCGCGGGAGACGAGGCGTTCCAGGCCGCTGGTAATGCCGGCAATGCAATCATCCACGTAAGTAAAATCCAATACCTTATCCTGCCCGTAGACGACAATAGGCTCGCCGTGTTTAATCTTGCGGATGAACAGGGGAATGACCCGCTCCATCCGTTCCAGGTCATTATCATAGCGACCATAGACGTTGCTGAAGCGGAAAACCAGGTAGGGCAGGTCGTAGCATTGGGCGTAGGAGTAGACCAGCGCTTCGCCGGCGATTTTGCTGGCAGAGTACGGGCTTTCAGTGAAAGCAAAGTCGGCGTGGGACTCTTCGGTGATGTAACGGTGGATGTCGCCGTAGACTTCGCGGGAACTGCTAAAAATGAGAGGGAGGCGGTTGTGCCGGCAAAACTCCAGCACATTATAGACCATCGTAATATTTTCCAGCGCCCGATCCGGTTCTTGCACCAGTTGATGCACTTTGGCGTGCGCTGCCAGATGCACCACAGCGTCCAGGTTAGTTGGATACTCCGCCGCCCCAATTCCCTGTCTAAAATGGCGGTACGGGATGCTCAGGTCTTGCAGCAGCGTTTCGATCTGATCTGTCCACGTATTGGGGCGTCTGTCCACGCCAAAAACGGTATGCCCCAGGCGTTGTAAATGCAGCCCCAGATTGGTGCCAATCTGACCGCTGGAGCCAGTAATTAAAATACGCATAACGATGTCCTTTTGTTGATCTGGCGGCTTTCGCGCCAGGCCGCCCAGGCAAAGCGGGGCAGGGCTAACATGCGCCGCCAGCGCCACGGCTGGCGCAGCAGCCGGTGCAGCCATTCTAGGCCAAGCTGCTGCATCCAGCGGGGGGCGCGCACGGCTTTACCTGTAATAAAATCCAGCGCCCCGCCAACGCCTAGCGCCAGACGAACAGTGGTAAGCGCCTGCCGGTTGCCGGCAATCCACTTGTCCTGCTGCGGCGCGCCATAAGCCACATACAGAACGTCCGCCTGGCTATCGTTGATGCGCTGTACGATGGCGTCGTTTTCTTGGGGATGGGGGGAGCCGGAAAATGTGCCGGCAATTTCCAGCCCCACATACCTGGCCCGCAAGATCTCGCCTGCTGCTGCCGCCACCCCAGGTGCCGCGCCCAACAGAAACAGCCGCCAGCCGCGCGCCGCGCACCGTTCCGCCAGATGATACACCAATTCTGACCCTGGAACCCGCTCTGGTAGCGGCTGCCCATACCAACGCGATGCCCACACCAGCCCGACGCCATCCGCCAGACACAGATCCGCTTCTTGCAGCACGCGCCGAAAAGCGGCATCTGACTGCGCCTTCATCACAAATTCTGGATTAACCGTCGCCAGTTGGTGCAGCCGCGGCTCAGTCATCAGCGCCGCAATGCGGTTTAGGGCTTCTGCCATGGTCAATAGGTGTACAGGCACACCCAGGATAGTGACGGCTGCCAGCGGCGGCGCGGCATCTTGCAGGCTGCTCACGGCTCGCTCCCCGCCACCTGCTGCAACAAATCCAGCGCTTGGGTTGCCGCCTGTTCCCAGGTAAAGCGGATGACGTTAGCCCGCCCGGCGGCAATCAACTGCTGGCGCAGCGCATCATCCGTCAGCAGGCGGGTGATGCCGGCTTCAATCTCCGCTACGCGCTCAGCCCGCACTTGCAGCGCGCCCCCCCCCGCCACTTCTGGCATGGAACTGTTTTGGGCGCACAACACAGGCACGCCGCACGCCTGCCCCTCCAGAACGGGAAAGCCAAACCCTTCGTAAAGGGATGGATAAAGAAGCGCCGCCGCTCCGGAAATAAGAGCCGCTTTGTCGGCGTCTGGTACATATCCAGTCAGTACAATTCGCGCAGCAATATCGGCGGGCAGCGTCGCGATTTGGGTCAGGATGGGCTGAGTCAGCCAGCCCGCTTTGCCTGCCAGCACCAACTGGTGGCTGTGATCGGGTAGCTGGGCATAAGCCTGAATCAACCGCCCTAGATTTTTGCGTGGTTGCAGCGTCCCCAGATAGAGCAGATAAGGGGGTGTAATTCCATAACGGGCTTGTACGGCAGCCAAAGCATCCCCATCCGTCACCTGTGCCAGACCTGGATCACGCCCTGGGTAAATCACGTGAATTTTCTGGGCTTGCACCCCATAAAAGCGTATCAGGTCCGTTTTTGTGGCTTCCGAATCAGCCATGATTGCCTGGCTACGCCGGGCATTGTGGCGTGTACTCCAACGTAAATAAGCCAGTTGTCGCCGTGGGTGCGCCTGAGGGAAGTAATGGTAACCCAGATCGTGCACAGTAGCCACGCTGGGCCCATGGTAGGTGAGGGGAATGACGTGGGCGGGCGTAAAGAAGACATTGGGTGGGCGGCGGCGTAGTTCCTGCCCCAACCGCAAATGGGTCCACAGACGGGGAAAAGGAATGACGACAAAGGCAATGCCAGGTAGCGTGGGAAACAAATCGGGCGGCGGCGGTTGGTTAAAATAGAGACGGAGCTGGTGACCAGCAGCCAGAGCCAGTGGGAGCAAGGATTGAATCAAATAGCAGGCGTAAGCCTCTGTGCCTGTGCGTTGGGTGGTGGTAGCGCGGCTGGCGTCTATGCCGATGATCATATTGCTTCTGTATGGTTTGTAGGTTTGTAGCGCAAACTGTTAGTTTGCGCGGACAAACTAACAGTTTGTCCTACATCTCCGCGTCTCCGTGTGAGATTGTTTTTGGAGAAGGGGCGGGTTGGCAACCCGCCTTATGACACGTTATTTGCGAAGGAGGCGGCTACCGATCACGGACAATGAGGAAATCTTCGGCAACCCACCCTTCCGTGCCAATCACGGTGCGTACTTTAAGCCAGGTGAAGCCATTGGCTTGCTGTGGCGGTTCATCGAGCAAGGTGACAATATCGCCATCAGGCAAAATCTCCAATTCTACCCCGCCCGGCGTTTCTCGCAGATAGGCGCCGCTGCCGCCCGTCCCCTCGACTACGCCGCGGCGCAGGACGGGCGTACTGGTGGGCGTGGGAATGGAAAGGTCAGGGGTTGCAGTGGGCGCAGCTGTGGGAGGGAAGATGGCTAACGTGGGCGCGGTGGTGGGCACGTTTTCCAGGAGTTCGCCCGATTCGATGGCCTGTTCCAAAACCAACTGCTGCCGGTTGTAAATGAGGAGGCCTACAGCCCCCAGGAAAAAGAAAATGCTGGCTAAGAGGGTGAAGCCGGCCCGCTTGAGCATCGCTTCGCGTTCCAGGGTATAGAAGCGGATGCCGCCGCGACGAATACCGCTGTAGGCGCTGAGGGCGACCAGGAGACCGATAAAGGTAAGAATTAAGGGCAGAATAAGATCAGTCATAAAGCGCGCTGCGGCTCAGGTTGTTTCCCTGGAGGACGAGGGTGGAAAGCAGTATGGAAACAGGTCATTTTAGTAGCGCTCTACGCCTGGCTAGAATCGTTTCCAGGGATATGGGCCCCTGGCGCAGCAGGCGCGGCGGATCGGCGGTGCAGTCTAAAATGGTGGAAGCCTGCTCCTGAGGGGAAGGCCCGCCATCCAGGACGACGGCAACCAGGTCACCCAGATCCGCCAGCGCCATGGCTGCTGAGCGCGCGGGCGGCTGCCCCGAGCGGTTAGCGCTGCTGGCAGCGATGACGCCGCCAGCGGCGCGGATGAGGGCGCGGGCGGCGGCGTTGTCTGGCATACGCACGGCTACGCCGTCGTTGGGCGATAAGTTGGGCGGCAGGCTCGTCTTCTTAGGCAAAATGAGGGTAAGGGCGCCGGGCCAGAATTGGGCGATCAGGTCTGAAACAAACGGCGGCGCATGGCGCGCCACCTGCCACAGATCGTCTGGATCGGCTATTAAAATGGGAATGCCTTTGTCCACGCCGCGCTGCTTGACAGCGTAGAGGCGGTCAATAGCGGCTGTGGAAAAAGCGTCAGCGCCAATGCCATAGACGGTATCGGTGGGGAAGATAATCAGGTTGCCGGCACGTAATTCCGTCACAGCCAGGGGAATTGCTGCGGCATCCGTCACAGACAGGCATTGGGCAGTTTTTATGATGCTGGTCAAACAGTATCTCTCCAAAGGACGTTGGGAAACCACCTGACAGGCGCTTTAAGGACGTCCCACGCCGTTTAGCCAGCCGGCCACTGTATGGCGACCAGGCGGTCGTGTCCGGCGTAATCTGATTGTAAGGTAATGTGCGCTGCCGGCAGCAGGGCGGCGGCAGCCTGGCAAACGGTTGCGCCTTGCTGCCAGCCAATTTCTAATAAGATTGCGCCGCAGTCGGTCAATCTGGCGCTGGCTTGCTGCAACAATTCGCGTATGATGTCCAGCCCATCCCCTCCGCCTCTTAATGCCAGCGTTGGCTCGTACCATTTTACCCCATCAGCAAGCATCGTCCACTCGCTGTCTGCAACGTAAGGCAGGTTGGCAACAATCAGGTCGGGCTGCCAGGGAATTGGTTCGAGCAAATTCCCCTGGTAGAAGGTGATGCGATCTGCCACACCGTGCCGCTGTGCATTTTGCTGCGCCACAGCCAGGGCCGCGGCAGACACGTCTACAGCGGCAATCGTATAGCTGGCTGGCAGCCAGCGCGCCAGGCTGATAGCAATACAGCCGCTGCCCGTGCCCACATCTACCATACGCACTGCCGGGTGTATTTGTGCCCAGTTCACCGCTGCCTGTACTAGCAGTTCCGTTTCGGGGCGCGGGATAAGCACGTCTGGCGTCACCACAAAATCCAGGTCCAGGAAGGGGGCGTGCCCTATCAGATAAGGCACAGGCGTTTGTTGCGCCGCCTGCTGCAAGAATGCCTGGTAGCGGGTCTGCTGGTCAGGCGTCAACTGTTGTTCGCCATGCGCAATCAGGTAAGTGTGGTTGACGCCCAGCACATGGCCCAACAGTAGGCGAGCGTCTACAGCCGGGGTAGGTGAATGTGACAGCGCTGCCTGTCCTTTAGCCAGAGCGGTTTGGATATTCATGGTGGGGGAGGCAGTTAGCGGTGAATGGCTGGCAGTTAAGGCGGCAGTTCCTTAACGCCGCAGCCGTGATGTTTTGAGGCGTTCGCATTTTCAGAAGCGGACGCCTCAAAACGTGGCTGCCGGCTAATCAATGAGGCGGGCGTTTTCCAGGTAGGCGATAATTTTATTGGCGCTTTCCTGTGGCGTTTCCAGGTCGGTGCGAATGTGAATGTCGGGATTAGCGGGCGCTTCAAAGGGATCAGAAATGCCTGTGAAGTTGGGAATTTCGCCAGCAATGGCTTTCTTATACAGACCCTTGACATCCCGCTGCATCACAACTTCTAGAGGGGCGTCAATAAACACCTCCAGGAAATTGGTCGTTTGCTCGCGCACATGGTCGCGTACCGATTGGTAGGGAGAGATAAAAGAACAAACGCAGCCGACGCCGTTACGCGACAGCAGCTTGGCCACAAAAGTGACCCGTTCGATGTTTTTCCGCCGGTCGTCGGCAGAGAAACCCAGATCGCTGGTCAGACTTTCGCGCACGACGTCGCCGTCCAATCGTTCAATCTTGATTCCGCGCGCGTGCAGCTCTTTTTCCAAAATCAGGGCAATGGTGGTTTTACCAGCGCCCGATAGTCCTGTCATCCACAGGACGAAACCTTGTTGCGTCATAAATCAGAAAACCTCGCTTTTAATTTCCGTTATCATACAGTTGTTCGTCGCGCAAAAAGCCGCGTTCGAACAAATAGTCAACGATCCGATGGGCGTTTGCTTCGGCGGTAAACTGGATAGTATCCAGCACTAGTTCGGGATGCTGGGGGGTTTCATAAGGCGCGTCTACGCCTGTAAAGCCAGTGATTTCGCCGCGGCGGGCGCGCGCATAAAGCCCTTTGGCGTCGCGCTGCTCGCATACTTCCAGGGGCGTGTCTACAAAAACTTCGACATAATTTTCGCCAACCATGCTGCGAATGATGTTGCGCGTGGCGCGGTACGGACTAACCGCCGCGCAGACGGCGATACCGCCGTGGCGCACGATTTCCGCCGCCACGTAACCCATACGGCGCACGTTCAGGTCGCGATCCTCTTTGGAAAAGCCGAGTTCCTGGGAGAAGTGTGTACGTACCACGTCGCCATCTAGCAAGGTCACCTGGCGACCATACTCTTGCAGCATGGAGGTGAGCACATAGGCGTTGGTGGATTTGCCGGAGCTGGCCAGGCCCGTAAGCCAGATGCAGGCCCCCTGGCGGTGGCGCGGTGGGTAAGCCTCGCCCAGAATTTGGGCTACTTCGGGACGGGTGAACCAGTCGGGTAACTGCCGTCCCTTTTGCAGATAATCTTCGCGTACCTGGGTGCCGGAGATAGAGGCGATGCGGGTTTCTGCCGGCACGTTCGTCTCTTCTTCATACCGCGCTTCATCAGGTAAATAAACCAACATGCGGAAAGGCATTACTTTCACGCCAATTTCGTCGCTGTACTGCTCCACCAATGTTTGCGCGTCGTAGGGCCCATAAAACGGTTTGCCCTGAGAATCTTTGCCCGGTCCGGCATGGTCCCGCCCCACAATTAAATGGTTTGCGCCATAGTTACGCCGGATAATGGCATGCCACAGCGCCTCGCGCGGACCGCCCATACGCATAGCCAGGGGCAGCAGCGACAACAAAATACGGTCCTGGTCGTAGTAGTGGTTAGCCAGCGCCTTGTAGGTGCGCACGCGCGTATAATGGTCCACGTCGCCGGGTTTGGTCATGCCTACGACCGGGTGCAACAACAGCACGCCATCCACTTCTTGCGAGGCGCGCTTGGTCAGCTCTTCATGTACGCGGTGTAGGGGATTGCGTGTCTGGAACGCGACCACGTTTTCGTGACCGAACGTTTCCAGTCTGGCTCGCGTTTGCTCTGGCGTCAGGCGCAGCGATTTGAAATCGTAGTTAGCCGGCAGTTGCAGCACCTTGAGCGGACCCGATATGTTGTACGGGCCCCAGTTGTGCATCTCGGCTACAATGGGGTGGCGCAAATCCAGGGAACCAAAGGCTTTCAAGGAGACCTCTTCTCGATTCCACTTGTAGATTTCCTCAACCGTCATGATTGCCAGTAGCTCGTTGCGCACGTCGCGCAGCGCCACATCGTCGCCTGTTTTGAAGTTTAGTTCAGGTCCAACTGGCAGCGTGACGGGGATGGGGAAGACATATCCATTGTTCAGGCGCATGTTGTCCAGCACGCTTTGATGATCAGCTTCGCCCATGAAGCGATCCAGCGGCGAAAAAGCCCCGACAGCCAGGAGTTCCAGGTCGCAAGCGGCCCGTTCAGACAGGCGCACAGAAGGCAACCGTTTGGCGTAGTCGGCAAGTTCTGCCGCCTCTTCGGGCGGCACGAGCAGATTAACGAGCTTTCCACCGTAAGGTGGGATCAGCCTGGTTTTTGTTTGAATCATCATTTTCCCTATTACTACTTGATGGTAAAGACTAACCGCAGAGGGCTTAAATGGTAACTGCCACAGCCACACAAAAAGAGCATTGCGGATCGCAATGCTAGCCTTCATTGTACTTTATTTCACATTCTGGGCAACTTCTTGAGAGGGGAAACTTCACAGGTCTCTCAGGCTGTGAGGCTGTGAGGCTGGCAAATTGCACAGCTAGCCAACTTACAGTCGAGAGCCTGGCAAGCTGAGATGGTTGACGACCAGATAAAATCTGTCGGGTCTATTTACTCTTACTCAAGGCTGCGGTTGTACCAGGGCTGTGTCGAAGAACACGCCGATATTGGGGATGCTCATAAACTGCTCGCCGCGATATTTTGCCAGTTCCGTTGCGGCTTCTTCGAACGTCTTACCTGGGGGTAGCTCAGATAGGGTGATGCCTATGCGGTGACCTTCTGGCAGCGGCGATACCTGAATGGAGAAACGCCCGGCGGCGTCGCTGGCGCCAATGCCCAAGGGCACATTGCCAAAGGTGACGTCGGAGATCGCCAGCGATAGATTGGGCGGGGACTGGCCCGTAACGAGCGTATCGCCAGCGTAAAGGGCGGCGTCAAAGGCAAATCGGGGGGCGTCGAGTACAACAGGCGTGCTGTCTGGGCCTGGGTAGGGGTTCGCGGTGGGCCTGGCGGTGGCGGGCGCGGGATAAGCGCCCGTTATGGGTGTGGCGGCAGGCGCTGGATAGGCTTCTTGGGTATTGACAGCGGCAACGCTGGCTGCGGTAGGCGCGGGCGTGGCGTCGTCTTCAATGGGGCCGCAGGCGGCTAATAAAAAGAGCAGCCCGCTCAACAGCAGGATTGACCCTCTGAATTGCGCCCATTTTGCCGGCATCGAGACCATCCGGCGGATCTTTCCACTACCCTCTCCAGGCTTCCGCTTAGGGAGGAAACGGGGGATAAAACGAGGCAAGGTCATCATACAACTTCCTGACATAAAGAGAAGCCACCTTATACGGGTGGCTTCTCTTAACAATCATCACATTAGCTGCGGGAATTAGTCGGCCAGGTTGAAGCCTTCGTAGTTCTTCGTATCCTGCAGACTACCTGTCAGAGAGGACTCATTGGCGATAGCCACAACGGGCTGCCCGTTGTTACTGCTAATCACCACACCGCTGTTCGTTTTGTTCAGGGTGGACAGACTACCAGACAGTACATTCAGGTTCGTGGTGCCGCCATTAGCCACACGATAGAAAGTCTTGCTGGCGCCAGGGGCGATGGAGTCCGTATGCGTGAAGGAAACCACACCGCTGTTGCTGCCAGAAGCGTCGCTCCAGGAGTAGGTCAAGGTGACCGTGGTAGCTGAAGAGCCCACATTCTGCACCTGGACGCCCGTGGTGTTCACCACGGAGCCGCCAAAGTCTTCTTTCACCAGCGGCATGCTGATGGTGGCGGTGGCCAGCGAACCGGAGAAGCAGGCGTAAGTAGTCAGGCGCTGCGGATTAGAGCCAGCCGCCTTTTCATTCACCACCGCGGCGAGCAAACCATTGCCGCTCTGCGTGGTGACCACAGCGGAGGCCAGGTCGCCTGGTTCCAGGTCATTAGACTGCAGGAAGTTGGCGGAAGCGCCAGGCGCCACATTGTTCACGCTGATGGGGCCTACGGTGGAGCCATCACTGACCAGGGTGTAAGTGACGCGGATATTCTCGGTGGTATTGCCGACGTTCTGAACTTGCAAACCAGAGGTAACACTCTTGTTGCCGTGGGCGTTACGCAGCAGGGGGCAGTAGAGGTCGGTGTCATAGTCGCCGGGGGTGAAGCCACGCGAGGCTTGCAGGTTTGCCGGCAGCGTTTCACTCGTGGGATATTCCAGCGAACTACCAGCGAGCGGCTGCGTACCGGAAACGGTCAGACCGCCAAAGTTTCCTGTGCCCGTGGGTACGCCAGCGTCGGCAGGTGTCAAGACCACCATGGCGTTCGGCGGCACATTGCTAAACGTTTTGTTGTAGGTGACGCCGTTGATCAGGAAGGTGGCTGTGATGTTGTTGCTATTGCTGCTGGCGTTCTGAATGTAGAAGGTGGTGGTACGACCGGAGTGGTCGCTTTTCGCCAGGGGGAAGTTGAGGGTGGTGGTGACGTCGTTGCCGCTGGTGCCCGTGTATTGACCAGAAGCAGCGCCGTTAGCTGGTTTGTTGTTGACGTTAACCACGGCGGCTATCGGGCCGTCCGCACTGACTACGGCTGAACCGAGGAAGCCTGCCGGCATTGTCAAACAGTCGCTGTCCGGCAAGTAGGTGTACGAACCGCCGGAAGGCAATGTTTGTGAACCGCAGTCGTAAGAATCGCCGTCCTGGTTGTACGCCGTCAAAACGATAGTGGTGTTGCTATCACCGATGTTCTGTACCTGTTGCCCCGACGTCCAGCCGCTGCCCGGCAGCGCATTGGTGTCGGCGGCGACCAACGTGGCCCCCACAAACAACAGGATAAGAACCATTAAAGCTGCAGATTTACGCATTGTTACCTCCAAAAAAACAAGAATGGTGCCAAATTTTGCTCAAGCATACCCGCTCGCAGGCGCAGCGTCAATAATCCTTTTGGAGTATTTCCAGGATTATTCTGGTCGTTTGCCGGCAGATTAGCTCGTTTGTGGATCTATTGTCTACCTGTTTCCCCCTTCTGCCGCGGAACGATAACCATTTTGGAAAATCGTTTTACAGGTTGGAGACGATTTCAGGTTGGACAGGTTCCAGCATTTTAGTTCAGATAGCCCAGGCTCTTTAGTCGTTCTGTAATCTCTGCTTCTGCGACCTCGTCCCAGGCATCCTCAATAGTTTGCCGCTCGTCGTCGCTTTCTGCGCTGTATTGAATGGCATGCGCTTCCTGAAATTGAGGCGTCAGCATTTCCACGATGACCTGACCATCCATACTGATGGGCACAGGGCAGTGTAGCAAATGCAGCAGCGTGGGCGTCAGGTCGTAAATGGGACGTTCAGGCAGCGCCTGCCCGGCAGCAATATCCGGGCCGGCAGCGATCACAATCCCTTCCAGGCGGTGGCTACCCGATTCATGCGTATAGGGGGCGCGGAATAAGACGCCCCGCTCGGCGGCAAACTCGTACCCCTTACGGGTGATATACGTTAATCCGCGCATCAGGCAAACAATATCCGGCGCTTCCTCCAGATGGGGCCCATGATACAGCGATTCCTTGAAGAATAACTGGTCCACCACAGGCTGTCCGTCGGCGGGATCAACCAACTGGCGCAGTCGTTGCGCGATTTCCTGGCGCAGCGCCTCATACTCCGCCCCCGGAGCCACAATACCCTCTGGTTCTCGCCCTTTGAGATTGATGAAAATCTGTCCATAGTAACCGAAGCTGTACGCTTTGGTTTGCGCCCAGGCAATGGCGGTGGTGAATTCAGGGCGTTCGTCTCGGGGCAGCGCCTGGATGCGGTCGCCCAACGCCTTTTTAATGAGCACTTCCAGCCGGTGCAAGCGCAATCGCGTCAGTGTATCCGAGATGTTTTTGCGCGTCAGACCCAGGCGGCGCGCCAGTGTGTGGCTGGTCCGCTGCGCAGCGCTGCCTTCGCGGAACTGCAGCCACCCTTGCTGCCACAGCCATTCGTTGAGAAATACGTCCTTATACAAGGGCCCGGCGCCATGATCGGACATAATAACGACGTTGACATCCGCTCCTGCCGCTGCCAGAATGTCGCCCACCCAACCATCCACGCGCTGGTAATAGTCGCGGATGGCCGTTTTGAAGCGGGCTGGCGCCTGCGGGTCATAATCAGGGTGGGTCTCGTCCATATACCGCCAGAAAAAGTGGCAAATTTCGTCCGTATTGCGGAACACCATCATGAAGAAGTCCCACGGCTTTTCTTGCAGCAGCTGCACGGCCATCTTCGCCCGCCGCTGGCTGGTATCGTAAATATCCGCCAGCCATTTGTCTTCATGCCCTGGTTGATAAACTTCATCCTTGTTGACGCGATACTCCTGCTCATTCAGAAAGTCGCTCAGTTCGGGCGGATAGGTGTAGCTGACGTAGCTGGGCGTACCCAGGCCAGAAATCAGGAAGCCGTTCACCGGCTCCGGCGGATACGTCATAGGTACGTTCATGATACCTACCTGATACCCGTGCTGGCTGAGCAGACGCCAGAGAGAAACCCCTTCAATTTGATTAGCGCGCAAGTAGCGCAAATGGTAGCTGCCTGTCTCCCGCCGTACAAAGTCAAAGACGCCATGCTTGCCCGGATTGAGACCTGTAATGAAAGAGGCCCAGGCGGTGGGGGAATGGACGGGGATAGTGGAGCGCAGTACGCCAAAGCTGCCGTTGGCGATCAGGCGTGCCAGATTAGGCAAATGTCCCGCCGCGCTCCATGCCTGAACCAATGGATAAGGCGCGCCGTCTAGCCCGATAACGAGCAGCTTGTGTGGTTGAATAATGGATTCTTCGTTCATATCGTTGCGTATTGTAGCGCAATTAACTTGTTTGTGTGTTCGATGCCGGCAAAAATATCTATTCTGTTCCCCTCATCTTGCGTGGGATAGCGGACATTGTCCTTCCTGATTTCATGCCTCACTATTTACTCTCTGGTAGGGCGCGGCTACTTTGTTAAACGTCCTTACTTAGAGTAAAATGACTTCAAGTGTTCATGACTCAAGAACGTAACCTCCTTTCTGGTTTAAGTTAACGTTACCCGCATCCCACCGTACACAGAAATCTTGTGTGCTCGCCAGAATATGAACAAGCAAAAGCTTTTAGAGAAAGTTCTGTCGGGTTCAAAAAACATTCGCTTTGACGATTTTGTTCGCCTGGTAGAGGCGTTTGGTTTTGAGTTGTCGCGGATACGTGGCAGCCATCATATTTTTGAACACCCCGGTGTTCCCGAAATCTTGAACTTGCAGAATAGCAGCGGGCAGGTGAAACCCTATCAGATCCGTCAATTTTTGCAGCTTGTAGAACAGTACGATTTGGAACTTGAGGATTGAAATGCAAGATTACTTCATAAGCATTTTTTACTCTGAAGAGGATGGCGGCTACATTGCTGACATTCCAGACCTGCGCTTTTGTTCGGCATTTGGCGAGACGCCAGAAGAGGCTCTAAAGGAAGTGCAGATTGCGAAAGCTGCATGGCTGGAAACAGCACGCAGCAGCGGTAAACCCATTCCAAGACCACAGTACCGTCCAGCCATTTATAAGCTAACCGCACCTGCCGCGCTTTCAACTGCTTAAAGTTGTTTGCCGTGGAGTTAGAATGTGAAAAGACGCCAACAAGGGCGTTCGCCAGCGGCATTAGTTGGCGGAAGTTTTGAGGCGGCGTAAGAGTTGCTGATCTTCGGCAGGGATGGCGCGGAGCAGGAAAAGGGCCAGGATGTAGACGAGAATGCCAACCATGATCGGCCATAACACAAACAGATGACGCAGCGGCCAGACGGCGGCGGTCATGAGCAAGGTTGCCAGCAGCGGACGGGGGAGCAGCGGCAGCACACTGTCGCGCAGCAGGCGGCGCTGTACGTAAGCGTAGATGGCTATGAAGAAAAAGGTCGTCGCCAGCACGCGGGCGGCGGCAGCGCCGTTGATACCCCAGCGGGGGATGAGCCAGAGGTTCAACAGCAGATTGATGATCATGCTTAATGCGGTCACCCAGCCGACGTCGCTCTGACGGTTGGCGACGACCAGCAGGCGGGCGCTGGGAACCATGAGGAAGGAGGGCAGCACAGCCCAGATAATCAACTGCAAAGCAGGTGTGGCGGGTTGAAAGTCAGCCTCAAAGATAAGGGGGATGATGTTTGGGGCGATGAGGGTGATGCCGGCACAAACTGGCAGTACCCCTATCAGAACATACCGGTTGGCGCGGCGATACAGGACAGGCAATCGTTCAGGCGCTTCGTAGTAGTAGCGAGCTATCACGGGATAAAGCGCTGTGCGCAAAGCCGTAGGCATCATCCAAAAAGCCAGCATAATTGTCTGGGCTGCGCCGTACCAGCCCAATTCTGACTCGCTCAGGAACAGGGAGATCAGGAAAGCGTCTAGCTGGTAGTCAATCGTGGTGAAGATGCCTATGACGACGAAGCCAGGCGTCAGGCGCAATTGGCTTAAGGCAAAATGGCGGCTAAAGCGCACGGGCTGAGGTGCAACCTGGCGGAAAAGGCGGTGCAGCGCCGGAATAAAGACCAGCAGACTCACCGTACTGCCAACCACAATGGCCCAGGCCAGTCCCAGCGCATCCCCATCGTGGGCTAAGACCCACAGACCTATACCTAGCTTGACGCCCCCATTCACCAGAGCCGCCAGCAGCGGCGGCAGCAGCCGTTCATGCGCCGCAAATAGCCCTTGCAGCAGCGAAAAGATGGCTTCTGGGAACATAGCCAGCACAAAGACGTGGATAACCGCTTTGGTATGCGCTGTGTAGGGCAGGTTGAGGCGCAGCCAGAGCAGCAGCAGCCCGTAAGCGCCCGCTGCCAATAGCAGCCGCATTGCCAGATAGTGCAGCAAATATTGTTTGCTTTCCCCCCGTCGTGGCGCCACTTCGCGCACAATCAGTTCGTGCAACCCCCAGGCGGACAGCGCCAGCGCCAGGGTAAAATAAGTAACGCCTAGATTAAACACGCCGGCTTCGGCTGGCCCCAGGCGACGCCCTACCAGGATAAAGAGCAGCGCGCTGCTGGCTTTAACGACGATGTTGCTCAGGAAAGCCAGCATCGTGTTGCTGGCTAATCGTTGTAAGTTGTTCATGCCGGCATTTTGCCGGCAGGGGACTCTGCCGCAGGAACGCTCTCTCGCTTTTGCCCAATGCAGACCCACCCCAGGGTATGATCCTTCACCTTGTCCAGCCGATCCAGATAATAAAAGAGGAGGGGCAACAGCAGGAAAAAGACGAACTGGGTTGCCAGTTTGAAGGGCAATTGCAGCCAACGCAGCCAGGCGGAGCGGGGTTTGGGGAACAGCCAGTAATGTAGCATTTGCAGGTTGAAGGAAAGGAACCAGAAATACCCCCCCATGGGCCGCATCTCCAACACCTCCATGCCGCTTTGCTCTAGCAGATAGGTAAAGCCAAAGGACGTATAGCGGAAATAGTCATGGGGTTTTTGATGTTGGTGCCACGACATAGGCGCGGAAAGGTAAAAGCGCCCCCCCGGCTTGAGCACGCGCCCAATTTCGTTGATCACGCGCATCGGTTCATTCACATGCTCCATCGTTTGAATGCAAACGGCGGCATCAAAAACGTTATCCGGAAAAGGCAGCCAGCGCAAATCGCCGATGACGTCCAGCCCCGTATAATCCCAGGCATTATCGCCTACCGCCAGGTCAAGACCCGTGTAGCGCGTGTGGCGGAAGTAATGTTGGTAGCGCCCCTCGCCAGAGCCGGCATCCAGGACGCGCGCCCCTGGCGGAATTTGAGCCTGCGCCTGTGCCAACAGTCGCAGCGACTCAATGCGGTTCACTTCGATCCTCTTGCTAAGCCAGCCTGGCAGAGCCGCCAACTGTTGTCGTCTATCCATTGATACCTTTTTCCTTTCTCCCTTCTGCTTTCTGCTTTCTTCCTTCTTCCGGCACTTGCCATCCATCGCGCAAACCACGCAGGTAAGCGCCCGCCGCGGGCCATTGGCGGGAGAGTGTCAGGCGGGCGAGCAACTTCACAGCGCTGCCCAGGCGGTAAATAAAAATGGCCCACGGCTGCCCCAAATGAGCGTGGCGGCGAAAAAAGATAACGCTGCTGCGAGCCAGGTGATAACGGCGAGATGGCGATTCGCTGCCGCCGCTGCTTACCGCCGCTCGATGGTAAAGATGGGCCGGCGCCACGAAGCGCAAGCGATAGCCTGCCTGGCGCATACGAATGGCCCAATCCAGGTCTTCGTAATACAGGAAGAAAGTCTCGTCCAGCAGACCAACCAGGCGGGCTGCGTCCAGGTTAACGAGCAAACAGGTTCCCAGCAGGTACTCTACGTCCTTGGAAGCCTGATAAGCCGGGCCATCAAGAATATCCTGGCGGCGGTCGCGGATTTCCAGCAGCCGCTTGTCCTGCCGCGCCCCGCCAAACCAGAGACGCTCCCGCTGGTTATCGTAGAGGATTTTGGGGGAGAGCAAACCAATGTCGGCGGCGGTCTCAGCCAGGAGGCAATGGAGCATGTCCGGGGCGGCGAAGGCATCGTTGTTTAAGATGAGGGCATAGTCAAAGTTTTCGGTTAAGGCCAGGCGCAGACCCATGTTGTAGCCGCCGGCAAAGCCTTTGTTGTCTGGCAACGCCAGGTGGCGGTCGTGGGGCAGGGCGGCAGCCAGTTGGGCAGCGGAGCCGTTGCCAGAGCCATTGTCAATGACCAGGATGGAGAGGCCGGGGTGGTTCATCTGGCGCAGCGCATGGACGCAAGCAATGGTCAGGTCTGGTTGCCGCCAGTTGACAATGATAGCCAGGACAGTAGTCATGGTTCGACGGCGCGGCTGGCGCCCCAACACCAGGCGAGTTTGGTCAGGTAGATTGCCGGCATGGTTCTCCCATACTTCTGCCATGTCAACGGCTGCTGCCGCCAGATGCGCAGCGATGCCCAAAGGGCAATGAGCGGCGACAGCAACAGCACCGCCCCACGACTGCGTAGCAACCCTGGCGCAGCCAGCCAATCAGGATGCTGCAAGCGCACCTGCCGCATAAAGAAGCCTGAGCGGGCGCAATCCTGCCACACAGCGCGGAAGGTGCGGCGGTTGTGTTCGTGGCGGACAACGGCTGCGGGCCAGAAATAGGGTTGGAAGCCGGCCCGCCTCATGCGCGTGGTCCATTCCACGTCCTGACCGCGCCGCAAACCTTCGTTCAGCAGCCCCACCTGGGTGATGACGCGCCGCGCCACTGACAAATTCAAGGTGGGGAGGTAATCGCGCGGGGCGGGAGGGCTGGTGCTGAAAAATTCGTGGAAGAGGGTCAAGTTGTAAGTCAAGTGCCAGTAGCTGCTGCCTGCCGGCATTACCCCCCCGCCGACGACAGCGTGTCCAGCCGCGTGCGCCGCCAGATGTCCTGCCAGCCAGCCTGGCTGTGGCAGGCAGTCGCTGTCCAGGAAAAGCAGCAGGTCTGCCTGGGTCGTCGCAATACCCAGATTGCGCGCTGTGCCCGGCGGCACAGGGTGACCCGTATCCAGCAACTTGACGCGAGGATGGGGCAACAGCAAACCCGGCGCATCCTGCCCCACCACCCACACTTCAGCTATTTGCACCGCGTCTGGCTGCTGCCAAATGGCATCCAAAACGCGGTCAATCAAGGGAGAGTTTAAGCTGGGGATGATGATGGCAATCATGGCATGAGCATGAGTGTCTGCGTAGAAAAAGATGGCGCCGCTTTAAGTGTCTGCGCCAAACCGGTATTATAACAGACAATGGACGCCAGAATGTAGGCCAAATTTTCATTCATTGTGGCTTCGGCATGATCTTAGCCGGGCAGTGCGCCGCCTTCTATGAGAACTTCTGTGGAGAAAAATCCGTGCAGTTCCCGCCAGACAAGCGAATGAGAATCTTTGTGACAGGTGGGACGGGAATGTTGGGGCAGAGTGTGTGCCGGCAGTTTCGCCTCCGCCATGACCTCATTGCTCCCTCCCGCGTCGAACTGGATATTTGCGACGACTGCGCTGTACGCCGCCAGGTGACGCAAGCCCGTCCCGATTGGGTGCTGCATCTGGCAGCCCTGACAGACGTTGACCTGTGCCAGCAGCAGCCTGATCTGGCATACCAGGTAAACAGTGTCGCCGTGGCTAACCTGGCTGCCATTTGCCAGGCGTTGCAGACTCCCTTGCTCCTGATGAGCAGCATCGCCGTCTTTGATGGACAGAAATCCTCCCCCTATCTGGAAGATGATTTACCCGCACCTATCAACGTTTACGGCCAAAGCAAATGGCAGGCTGAGCAAATAGCAGCGGCGCTGCCGCACCATGTGATTGTGCGCAGCGGCTGGCTCTTTGGCGGCGGGCCGGCAGACAAAAAGTTCGTCAGCAAAATATTGAGCCTGGCGCAGCAGCGCCGCCAGTTGGCGGTGGTAGACGACAAGATTGGTTCCCCTACCTTTACGGATGATCTGGCGCTGGGGCTGGAACGGCTGCTCCTGAGCGGGCGGCGGGGCGTTGTGCACCTGGTCAACAGCGGCAGCCCGGTGACTCGCTTCCAACTGGCTGCCGAAATCGTACGTCTGGCGGGATTGACGCCTGATCTTAATCCCGTCCCCTCCAGCCATTTTCCCCGCCTGGCGCCCCGCCCTGACATGGAAGCCGCTGCCAGTTACTATACTAATGGCTGGCTGCCCCCCTGGCGCACAGCCTTGCAAACATACCTGGCGCAGTTAGCCGTCTGAACCTCCGTTCCAGATAGATAGCAACAGGCGTTGCGCAGTTTGCTGAGATGTCATCCTTGTCGGGTTTTGCCGTGAAACAGGTGTTTTGTCCGCCAATCAGAACAGCGACTCTAGCGTTTCCACTAATTGTCCCCACGAAAACTGCGTCTGTATCTGGGCAATGTGCGCCCGCAGTGTAGGCCCTAAATCCTCGTGGAAGAACCGGTTGATAGCCGTCGCCAACGCCGCCGGGTCGTCGGGCGGCGTGACCAGGCCCGTGCGTCCATCTTGTATCGCTTCTGCCAGCCCGCCCACGTTCGTGGTAATCACGGGCGTGCCCTGGCCCAGAGCTACCTGGACAACGGCGCTTTGCGTTGCCTGGCGGTAGGGTAACACAACTACGTCTGCCCGCCGCACACAGGCCACCAGTTGTTCGTCAGGCAGATACTGATTCCAAAGCGTTACCGCTTCCGAAAGGTGCAGACGATTGACCATAGCCTGGTAATGCGCTACGTCTTGCCAGAACTCGCCCGCCACCAGCAGGTGGACGGGCTGCTGCGCCAGCACGGCTGGCAGCGCTTCTAGCAGCACATCTAGACCCTTATACGGACGAACAAAACCGAAAAAGAGCAGCAGCGGACGGTCGGCAGGCAGCGTGACGGGGAGGGGCGTAGAGACGTCCCCGCTGCCTAATGCTGCAAACGAGGGCATGGCAGCTACCGCCAGGCGAGCGTGGGGGAAAAGCTGGCGCAGCCGCATAGCGTCTGCCTGGGAATGCGCCAGAAACCCGTCGCCGCGCCCCAGGGCCAGCCGCGCCGCCGCCCGATCGAACGGGCTGGATTCGTGGGGCAGCACGTTATGGCAGATGAACAAAAGGCGAGGGGGTTGGGGAGCGCGCTGCATCAGCCAGGTCAGCGTGGCCCAGGCGGGCGCCCAAAAGGGAACCCACCAGGAGAAGACGACTGCTTGCGGCTGCCAGGCGCGTAAGCGTTGCCCCGTTTGCCACCAGGTCAGGGGATTAACGCCATCAATCCAATAGTCGGCTTCTGTTTGCAGCGGCTGCTGGCTGGGATCGCGGTCGCTTTGACCAGGGAACAGCCAGCGCGGATATTGGCGGGAAAAGGAGATAAGGCGCACTGTCTGCCGCTGCCGCCAGGCTCGCGCCAGCAGGGTGGTATAGTGGGCAATGCCGCCGCGATAGGGATACGTGGGCCCAATAAGCGCAATCCGCATGGGGAGATTATACCTGATGGCAGTATAATGAGGGGCAGTAAGTGATAGAGAGAGGATGGATTTATGATTTTGGTTACTGGGGCAACAGGATTTGTAGGCAGATCGGTGATGAAGGCGCTGGCGGAGCGGGAGATGCCGGCAAAACCGTACACGAGCCGCATTAACGATCCCCACGCCTTGCGCGCCCAACTGAGCGACGTGGATACTGTCATTCACCTGGCAGGCGCAGAAAGCAAAGGAAGGGCGCGCGCCTTGCAGCATGTGGATGTGGAGGGGAGCGCTCGTTTACTGGAAGAATGCCGGCACGCCCAGGTGCGCCGCCTGCTCGTCGTTAGCCGCCTCAACGCCGACGCCGATTCTATGCACCCCCTGCTGCGCGCCAAAGGCGAGCAAGAAGACCTGGTACGCCGCAGCGACCTGCCATACACCATCATCCGCAGCGCCACCTTGTTTGGTCGCCACGACCGCTTTCTAAACAACATTGTCGGGCTGGCCCAATGGAGTTGGCCCCTGATCTGGCTGCCCGGCGGCGGCAGGATGATCATGCAGCCGCTGTGGGTGGAAGACCTGGTGCGTTGTCTACTGCTCACTCTGGCGCGTTATGATCTGGTGGGACGCACCATTTCTCTGGGCGGCGAGGAGCAAATGCGCTATGCCGATATTGTCCAGGCGGCTCTGGAAAGTGCCGCTATCTCTGGCATTTTGTTCAAACCCCACCCGCTCCTGGTTCGCCCCCTGACGGGTATTCTGTTTAGCTGGTGGCGACACCCGCCCGTCAGCCGTTTTTGGATGGATCGCTTTACCACGCCCGACATCACCGATCTTGATTCCGTTCGCTTTCATTTTGGTTTCCACCCACACCGCCTGCGGCACAACATTGCTTATTTGCGCCGGCCCGACTTGCGCTGGCAGCTTATGGGTTTGCGCCGCCCGGCTTGAGACAGTGCGCTGCCCCGCAGTGGCGGCGTCAGCGGAATGATTTGCCCTGCTGCCAGCAATGGTTAGAATAACCGCACCCCATTCGGGGAATATCACCAGGTATGGAATTCATACTTCATACCTCACCCTTCATACTTTCACAGGAGTATTATGCCCACAGATATTACTATCCAGGAGATTGCCGGCTACGTTGGCCAGAGCGTGCGCCTCAAAGGTTGGCTTTACGCCATAACAGGCAAAGGCAAATTGCAGTTCTTACGTCTGCGCGATGGCAGCGGTATCATTCAGGCTGTTGCTTTTCGCCCTGAACTGGGCGAAGAGAAATTTAACCTGATTAAAGAACTGGGGCAGGAATCCTCCCTCATCTTAACGGGCAATGTGCGCCAGGATGACCGCGCCCCTGGCGTTCCGGGCGGCTACGAATTGAGCATTACGGATGTGGAAGTAGTGCAAAACGTGTCTGGCTACCCGATCACGCCCAAAGAGCATGGCGTTGAATTCTTGATGCAAAACCGCCACTTGTGGATTCGCTCCAGCCAGCAGTGGGCCATTTTGCGCGTGCGCGCCGTGGTCAAGCGGGCCATTATTGATTTCCTGGACAGCCGTGGTTTTCTCAACATTGACACCCCCATCATTACGCCCTCGGCGGCGGAAGGAACCAGCACGCTTTTTACGGTAGACTACTTTGACGAAGAGGCTTACCTGGCGCAGACCGGTCAGCTTTACAACGAAGCCAACATTATGGCTTTTAGCAAGGTGTACTGCTTTGGGCCCACCTTCCGCGCCGAAAAATCGAAAACGCGGCGACATCTGGCGGAGTTTTGGATGGTGGAGCCGGAACTCGCCTTTTGCGATCTGGACGGTTTGATGGAACTGGAAGAGCAGTTTGTCAGCAGTATTGTGCAAACGGCTTTGCAGAAATGCCGGCCAGAGCTGCAACTGCTGGAGCGCGACCTGACGGCGCTGCAAAGAGTACAGGCCCCCTTCCCCCGCATCAGTTACGATGAAGCCATTGAGCGGGTGCAGGCAATCCGTGCCGCCACGGATGATCCAGAACTGAAGGCGCAGTTGGCGATCGAATGGGGAGATGATTTTGGCTCGCCGCATGAAACGGAATTGACCAAACAGTTTGACCGCCCCGTCTTTGTCTATGGCTACCCTTCGGCGGTCAAGGCGTTTTACATGGAGCCGTGGCCGGGTCGCCCGGAAGTGTGTAAGAGCGTGGACCTGCTGGCTCCAGAAGGGTATGGCGAAATCATTGGCGGCAGCGAGCGCATGAGCGACCCCCATTTGTTGGTCTCCGCCATTGAACGGCACGAACTGCCGTTGCAGCATTACCAATGGTATGTAGACCTGCGCCAGTACGGCAGCGTGCCGCACAGCGGCTTTGGTCTGGGGTTGGAACGTACCGTCGCCTGGATTTGTGGCATCCACCACGTGCGCGAAACCAGCCCTTACCCGCGTACGTTGAAGTGGATGTACCCCTAGTCGGGTTCGTTTGATATGACAACGGTCTATATCGGTATTGCCTGGTTTGTGGGGCTAGGGTTAGCCAGTTTGCTGCCGCTGCCCTGGCCCGCCTGGTTGGGCGGCGTGGGGGCGGCAGTTGTTGGCGGCGTTTTGTTTCGGCAAGAGTCATCGCTGCGTCTGATCTTTATCTGCGCCGCTACCCTCAGCCTGGGGGGAATGCGTTACGTTTTGGCTTTGCCCAACATCGATCCCAGCCACGTCGCTTATTACAACGAGGCGGACGTTATTTTGACCGGATTGGTCGTGGACGAACCCGTGCCGCGCGATACGACGACGCGCCTGGACGTGCGCGTGGAGGCTTTGACGCTGGCGGGGGGCGCTACCCGCCCGGTGACGGGGCGCGTGTTGGTTAATGTAGAGCGTTTCCCCCTCATCCGCTATGGCACACGCCTGCGCCTGGTGGGACAGCTCAATGAACCCCCTGTGTTTGACACGTTTGACTACCGTGAATATTTGCAGCGGCAGGGGGTACATAGCGTGATGCTGCTGCCCGAAGTCGAGGTGTTGGCGGAAAACGAAGGCAGCCCTGTTTACCAGGCAATTTATGCTTTCAAAGAACGGGCGCAGGCGGTCATAAACCGTCTGATCCCTGAACCACAGGCAGCTCTGTTGAGTGGAATTTTGTTAGGCAATGAATCCGGCCTAGACCCGGCGCTGCGCGAGGATTTTCGGCGCACAGGGATGACCCACATCATCGCTATCTCTGGCTTCAACATTTCTATTTTATCCGGCATGTTGGTAGCCGTGGCGACCCCTGTGGTGGGGCGGCGGCGCGCGCCCTGGTTTGCTCTGGCGGGGATTGCCTTTTATACGATTATGGTGGGCGCAGATGCCTCAGTGGTGCGGGCAGCCATTATGGGGAGTATTTATCTGATAGGGGCCAGGATTTTGGGGCGGCCTAATTTTGCTTTTGGTTCTTTGTTTGCTGCCGGCATTCTCATGACCCTGTGGCGACCGTTTAGCCTGTGGGACGTTGGTTTCCAGCTTAGTTTTGCCGCCACCCTGGGCTTGATGCTGTATGCCGATCGCTTCGCTCGTTGGACGCAGCGGCGGCTGGCGCAGCGACTACCTGCGCCAACCGTCGCCTGGCTGATGGGACCGCTCTCCGACACGGTTATGGTAACGCTGGCGGCCCAGTTGAGCACCCTGCCGCTGATCATGTTCTATTTCGGCCAGATTTCATTGATCAGCCTGATTGCCAACCCTTTAATCTTACCAGCCCAACCCGGCCTGATGCTTACGGGGGGGCTGGCTACCCTGTTGGGTCTCCTCTCTCCTGTCGTAGCCCAACCTGTTGCCTGGGTTGCCTGGCTTTTCCTTTCCTACTCTATTGTCCTGGTCAGGCTGTTGGCAACGGTTCCTTTTGCGGCGGTGCCCGTCCAGATCAACCTGGCTGTCGTTTACATTTTGTATTTTCTCATTGGCGGTATAACCTGGATATTGTTCCAGCCCCAAACCCGCCGCGAAACAATTGCAAGCCATATGCGCCCTAATGTTACTCGCCAACTTATCATCGGTGTATTGGTGCTGGCTGCTATCCTGGTTGTAGCCTGGGGTCGCAGCCAGCCTGATGGTCGCCTGCATGTCGTCTTTTTTGACGTAGGTCAGGGCGACGCTACCTTTATCCAGACCCCCAGCGGACGGCAGATCCTCATTAACGGCGGGCCATCCCCCACACTGCTAAACGCCGCGTTGGGGGAGATGATGCCCTTCTGGGATCGGCAGTTGGATCTGGTTATTTCCACCCACCCTGCCGACAGCTACGTCGCCGGGCTGCCGGGCGTCTTGCAGCGGTATCGCATTGCGGAGTTCGTGACCAGCGGGTTTAGCGGCGATACCTTCGAGTCCTATCAGGAGCTTCTGGTTCAGGCTCAGGCGCAGCAGATTCCGCAGCGTCAGACCGTCGCTGGCGAAGTGATTGCTGTAGAAGATGGCGTGCGGCTGGAAGTGCTGCACCCGGTTTCTGCGGCTGGCGACCAGACTGTGGCGCTGCGCCTGGTTTACGGCAATTTGAGCGTGATGCTGGCGGGCGCGGCGGGTGTGGAAGCGGAGCAGGCGATGACGGCTTCGTCCCAGGCGCTGCCGGCACTGGTGCAGCAAATCGGGCGGCAAGGGGGCAATAATGCGACTTCGACCGGGTTCTTGAACGCCGTCCACCCTCAGATTGCCATCATTTCTGTAGGCAGCGACAACCGCGCAGGCGATCCCCAGCCGGATGTGCTGCGCCGCATAGCCGCTATGGGCGCATCGGTGCTGCGCACCGACGAACTGGGCAGCATCGAACTGATCAGCGACGGCGCCGCCATGTGGTGGCAGGCGCGTTAGCATTCTGTAACTTAAACGGTCAGTTTGTCCTACCTGTCTCCGCGCCCTCCGCGTCTCCGCGTGAGATTGTCTTTTGAAGGAGTTGCTTTGCGTTTTTTACGATTTTTGAGTTTACTTTTGTTCATTTTGTTGCTGCCGGCATGTCGCCGCGAACAGCCATCCCCTACAATCACCCCGCCCGCCGCGACGCTCACCGCCACCGCCGGCGCGCCGCCGCCAACAACTACCCCGTCGCCAACGCCCATCCCTACGGCTACCCTGGAACCGCAGCCGCTCATTCGCGCGGGCGCGCAGGAAGTAGGGGATGATGGCCGCATCGTCATTGCCTCCGTCTTTGCTCCCGCTGGCGGCTGGCTGGCGCTGCACGCGGGCAGTAGCAGCGATGGCCCCGTGCTGGCTTCTAAGCTGTTAACGGCAGGCAGCAGCAATGCGGTGACTCTGACCATTGACCCGCTGACCGCCCCTGAGGAGATCACGGCGGCGCTGTACGCTGACGCAGAACCATTAGGTTCTTTCGATTTACAGACCGACCCGCCGCTGACTTACCAGGGCGAGATAGTGTCTAATCTATTTGCCGTGACCGTCACGGCGACCCTGCCAGGGATTGTGGTCAGCGACCAGCGGGTGGCGGCTGATGGTTGGGTGCGCATAGACGAAGTAACGGCAGCAGCGCCTGGGTTTGTGGCTGTTTATGGCGTGAACGAGCAGATGTTGGGGTTTGCGCCTGTGCCGGCAGGACGCCAGCAAGATATCGCCGTGCGCATTGATTGGCGGCAGGCTGTGCCCGATTTGCTGGTGACACTGCATGAAGATGCCGGCACACTCACCCGCTTCCAGTCAGATGACCCACCCGTACTGGTGAGCGGCCAACCCGTGTCCGCTGGCTTCCGCGTCGAACTGCCGCTGGATGTGTACGTGTTTGACCAGCCTGTGATCAACGACCAGATTGTGATTGAACGAGTAGTCAGCAACGGGCCTGGTTGGGCAGTAGTGTATACCAACGTGGCGGACCAGCCGGGGAACATCATTGGTTTTGCCCCCCTGGCCGATGGTCTAAACCAGCGCGTGGCTGTGTCTATTCCTGCCAATGCGGTCACCGCCATTTTGTACATCCGCCTGCACGCGGATACGGAGCAGCCAGGTACGTTTGATTTTCCCGCCGCTGATCCAGCCGTGGCTGAGGTGGATGGTCACCTGCCGCTCTTTTCTTTTCGCGTGGATCAGGGCAACTATCTGCTCACGCAGGATCAGGTAGTCACGGAGACGGTGATCGTGCCGATGGTGGCGACTAACGTGGCTACCTGGCTGGTCGTGCAGGCGGAGGCGGATGGTCAGCCGGGCGAAATCATTGGGCAGGTGCATCTGCCTGCCGGCATGGCTTGGGACGTGATTGTGCCTGTAGACGCCGCGCGGGTGACGCCCACCTTGTACGCGGCCCTTTACCTCGACGAAGACCCACCGCAGGTGTTTGACTATCCCGATGGCGACGACACGCCTCTGACCTACGATGGACGCCCCATCCTGGCTCCCTTCACCGCCCAATAGAGGACTATCGCCAGGTGTAAGGGCAGGTTTCAAACCTGCCCCTACTGGCAGCCAGTCAGAAATGAGCGAAACGCGCCAGGTTCTTTATTTTACGGCTCCTTACCAGGTGGCCGTGCGCCAGGAGCCGCTGCCGCCGTTGGCGACGGGGCAGGCGTTGGTGCGCACACTGATCTCGGCTATCAGCGCAGGCACAGAGATGCTGGCTTATCGCGGGGAGATGCCGGCAGACGTTTCCCTCGATGCGACAATTGCCGGCATGTCCCAACCCTTTCGCTACCCTACGCCTTATGGCTATGCCGCCGTGGGGCAGGTAACTGCCCTGGGCGCGGGTGTAGACGAGCGCTGGCTGGGGCGGCAGGTGTTTGCCTTTGTCCCTCACCAGAGCAGCTTTATCGCCGCCGTAGACCAGCTTATCGCACTTCCCGCCCACCTGACCGTCGCCGATGCTGTCTTTCTGCCTTTTATGGAGACTGCTGTCAGCCTGGTCATGGACGGCCAACCCATTGTGGGCGAACGGGTCGTCATCTGGGGGCAGGGGATAGTTGGTTTGTTAGTTACAGCGCTGCTGGCGCGTTATCCACTGGCGGCTCTTTTAACTATAGACGCCTTTCCGCGGCGACGACAGCAGTCGCTGGCAATGGGAGCGCACCGCGCTTTTGCGCCTGATGCGGAGGCGGAACTGGCAGCCGCCTTAGGCTCGGATGGCGCCGACCTGGGTTATGAACTGTCTGGCAACCCCGCTGCCCTGGACCAGGCCATTGCTGCCATTGGTTTCGGCGGGCGCATTGTCGTTGGCTCCTGGTATGGGCAAAAACCCGCCGCGCTGCGCCTGGGCGGCGCATTTCATCGCCGCCACCAGCGCCTGATTAGCAGCCAGGTCAGTAACCTGGCCCCGCGCTGGCTGGCACGCTGGAGCAAGGCGCGGCGGCTGGACGTGGTCTGGAAGTTGTTGGCGGAACTCCAGCCTGCCGGCAGCCTCATCACCCATCGTTTCCCCCTGCACGACGCGCCCCAGGCATACCAGTTGCTCGACCAGGACCCTGGCGCTGCCTTGCAGATTGTCTTAACGCATCAGTAGCATTGCTCTTGCTCTGGTTGCGGAGACAGCATTAGCGCTGGCGCACCAGCATGACTGAAAGGGGACAAACTAACAGTTTATCCTCCAGGTTTCTGCGCGAAACCACTCAGCGAGGCTCTATGTACACCGTAGCCGTTAAACGAGATTTTATTGCCCAACATTTTTTGATTGGCGGGGACTGGGGAGCAGAAAACCGTCCCCATTCCCATCATTACGTACTCGAGTTGCAGTTGTGCGGGTCCAGCCTGGATCAACATGGCTATCTGGTGGACATTGTAGACATTGAAGCCCACCTGGGAGCTATTGTCGCCGTTTACCGCGACCAGCTCCTGAACAATTTGCCCCCTTTCCAC
>CAYQYJ010000012.1:0-6681 GCA_964421605.1 uncultured Ardenticatenaceae bacterium
GCCCGATGGCGTACAGGGTATCGCCAGATTGAACGGTATGAATCACGTCCTGCTGCTGCCCGGTTCCCTCTTGCTGCTCCGTTTCGGTAGGAGGCGCAGCGGTTTCACCCCCCTCGCCGTTGGTAGGTTGGCTGCCGTCAGCGGGAGTGGCCTCGGCTGGCGTGCCTGTGCCTTGATCGGCAGCCCCAGGCTCCGTGATTTGCCCGTCTGCCGGCGTCTCTCCGGCGGGTGGGGTGGGTTGGGTCGGAATGTCTGCCGGCAGGGTGACCTGTGGCGTTTCTGGCGGCGTTGTGGTTTCCGCGCCAGGCTGTAAGGGGCGTTCACACGCTGCCAATAGGAGCGCCAGCAGCGCTATCACCAGCAGCTTTGCCAGAGAAATCGAAAACGTCCGTTTCACGTTGGCCTCCAATATCAGGATGGAATACAGAGCACGATGGTTATGAAAAGCCTCATGAGAGATGAGTGCGAGGCTGTTTCACTCAACATAATGCAGTTTACCATGAGTGAAAATAGCCGTCAAGCCGCCGCTGCCGCCGTAGTTTCGGGCTTTCCACCTTATCGGCTATAATCTGCCGCCGTGTACGCTATTGGTATCAACGCGCACTTACTTTCTGGTCAGGCTGGCTATCGCCGGGCGGGTATTCACCACTATATGGCCCAGGTGCTGCGCCATTTGCCGGCATTAACCGGCTACCACTACACCATTTTTACGCGCAGCCAGAACGAAATACAGTCTGACGCCCAACGCCAGATAGTCTCCAGCCGCTGGCCCACCGAACACCGCCTGGCGCGGATCGTCTGGGAGCAGACAGCCTGGCCCCTGGCAGCCTGGCAGCGTCGCCTTGACCTGCTGCATGGCATGGCTTTTGCCACGCCCCTGTTGTCTCCCTGCCCTACCGTCGTCACCGTCTACGACTTAAGTTTTGTACACTACCCAGACCGGTTCCCTCTGGCGCAGCGCTACTATCTGTTGGCGCAAACGCGGCGCGCCTGCCGGCAGGCGCGCCGCGTTGTGGCTATTTCCGCCGCGGGTCGCCAGGATATTCATCAAGTTTTAGGTGTGGACCTGACGCGGATTGACGTGGTGCTGCCAGGCGTAGACCGCGCCTTTCAACCGCTGCCGCCTGAGCAGGTGACTGCTTTTCGCCAGGCAAAACAGCTTCCTGACCGCTTTATTTTGCATGTCGGCACGCTGCAGCCGCGCAAGAACCTGCCCACGCTGATAGCGGCATTTGCAGACCTGATAAGGCGGTCGCCGCGCTATGCTGAGTTGCAGTTGGTGTTAGTGGGCGGGAAGGGGTGGCTGTATGATGAAATATTCGCCCAGGTGGAGAAATTAGAATTGCAGCAGCAAGTGCGGTTCGCGGGCTACGTGCCTGACGCGGAACTGCCGCTCTGGTATAATGCCGGCGCTTTACTAATCTTTCCCTCTGTTTACGAAGGATTCGGGCTGCCCATCCTAGAGGCAATGGCTTGCGGCACACCGGTCATTGCCGCCGATACTGCGGTTGTGCCTGAAGTGATAGGGGAAGCAGGTTTGCTTTTTCCGGCGACGGAGGCGGCAGCATTGGCTGACGCCCTGGGTCGCGTACTGGATCAGCCTGAATTGGCGGCTACCATGCGCCGCGCTGGTCTCATTCAGGCGCAACGCTTCACCTGGGAGCAGGCTGGACGCCAGATGGTCGCCGTTTATCAGCAAGCATTGGCTGCAAAATGAAAAATCGTGTCAACTTCCGGGTGGTGCGCCTGGTTACCATCCTCAGCGATATCCTCCTGGTCAATCTGGCCTTTATGGCTGCCTATGGGGTGCGTTATCAGTTGGAGTGGATCCGCCCCGTTACCTTCTACGAGCCATACAGCGATTACGTCGGGCAACAGCTTCTACTCACGCTGCTTATCACGCTCACGTTTTCGCAGACGAATGTATGGGCGCGGCGGCGGGGCGAGTTGTGGATAGATGAACTGTCACGGGTAGGATATGGGGCAGCCGCCGCTTTGGCGTTGATGACCATGATCACCTTTTTTGTGCAGCCGCTGGTCTTCTCCCGGCTGCTGCTGCTGTGGGCTTACATTTTTATCGTCGTTTTCCTCAGCGTTGCCCGCTTGCTGCGCCGCTTTATTCTTACTCTCCTATACCAGCGAGGTATTGGCGTGGATTACGTCCTGGTCATTGGCTCGGGCGAGGTGGGGCGGGGCGTCATTCGCACCTTTCTGGCGCGCCCCGACCTGGGTTACCGCGCTGTGGGCTATCTGGACGATGGCGGCAGCGAAAACAGCATTGGCTCCGGTCGTATTCCGCATTTGGGGACGTCCAACGACCTTCCGCGAATTCTGCAAGCGTGGCCCCAGGTGCGTACGATCTTTATTGCTTTGCCAGCGCGGATGCATGAACACACCGCCCACCTGGTGCGGCTGGCTTATGAATCAGGCGTGCGCCCGTTGATTGTGCCCGACTTGTTTGAACTCAGCCTCAACCGCGTGCAGTTCACGAACATGACGGGCGTGCCTGTTTTTAGCGTGCGCAATTTGCGCATCAGCCAGGTGGGGCAGTTTCTCAAGAGGTTATTGGACCTGCTCACGGTGCTGCTGCTGGCGCTGCCCGCTTTGCTGGTGACGCTCCTCATCAGCATACTCATTAAACTAGATTCCCCTGGGCCTGTCTTTTTTGCCCAAGAGCGGGTGGGTAAAGATGGCAAGTTGTTCCGCATGTACAAGTTCCGCTCGATGGTGATTGACGCCGAAGCGCAAAAGGCAGGCTTGATGGAGCTAAACGACGCTTCCGGGCCCATCTTCAAAATCAAGAACGATCCGCGTTTGACGCGGGCGGGCCGCCTCATTCGCCGTTTGAGTCTGGACGAACTGCCACAGTTTTACAATGTGCTGCTGGGAGAGATGAGTATGGTGGGGCCGCGTCCGCCGCTGCTTGAGGAAGTGGCTCAGTACCAGCCCTGGCACAGGCAGCGGCTGGCGGTTAAGGGGGGCATCACCGGTCTGTGGCAAGTCAGCGGACGCTCTGATCTCACTTTTGATGAACAGTGCTTGCTGGATATTTACTACATTGAGAACTGGTCTTTGACCTTTGACCTGCGCCTCATCTTGCAAACAATCCCGTTTACCCTCTTTGGTCGCGGCGCGTACTAAATCAATCGCTAACCTTCTCCCTGCTGTCTATCGTCAATCGCCTTCGTCGCTAACGGCAGGTTGGTCCAGCCGAATAACCTCGCCATGATAATCAATGACGACGCGGAAGCCCATCATGCCCATCATGTCGCGCGCCTGTTCGGGGATGCCCTGGCGTAGGATTTCTTCCACGTTGACGTTGCGGATAGAGGCGTCCAGGGCAGCCTTGGTGAACAGGTCGTCTTTGCCCATCATGCGCAGCGCCTGGGTGATAGCAATTTCCTTGTGATCTTGTAGTTGGTCAATGAAAACATGCAAGACTTGCCTATCCACGTCAGCGGCAGGGATGTGGCGGCGAAAGCCGTTGTCGTCAATGACGTACTGGGCGTCGCTGCCGACGAAGGCAACGTCTACGAGGTTTTCCTGCTCATCGTATACGAGTCCGGTAAATAAAGCCTGGTGTGACATGATGAATCCTGTTCATGAGATGAAAATGCGCTGCCGGCAACAGCCTGACTGTGACCGGTATCGCCTGCATATTTGTACTCCTATAATGATCTTATACGCCAGCATCACAGGCAAGTTGCAGGCGTTTTGTCTGGCAGATTGGGCGGCGTGTTCATGAAATTCTCAGATTCAGGCAGGGCTGTCAGGGTTTTCGTGCCGGCATAAACCCATGTGATATAATCCGATCTGTTTGGCAGCGTAACTGCCCTGAAACTTTGTGCAACATTACAGGAAAAAATTTTGTTTCGACCACTAGATTATATTCTCGGTCTCTTCTCGCTCGATATAGGCATAGACCTGGGCACCGCCAATACGCTCGTCTACATCCGTGATCGCGGTATCGTCATCAACGAACCTTCCTGGGTGGCTATCAACAAGCGGACGCGGCGTCCGCTGGCTATTGGCGCCGAAGCGCGGGAAATGGTGGGGCGCACTCCTAGTGACATTGTGGCTATTCGCCCGCTGCGCGATGGAGTGATTTCAGAGTTTGAAATCACCGAAGCCATGCTGCAATATTTTATCAACAAAGCGCACGAACAAATGATCGTGCCTTTCCCCCGCCCCCGCGTTGTGGTAGGCGTGCCCAGCGGCGTTACAGAAGTGGAGAAACGGGCCGTGTATGACGCCGCCATTTCCGCCGGCGCCCGCGAAGCCCACCTGATCGAGGAACCGATGGCTGCCGCCATAGGCGCTAACCTGCCTATCATCGAATCCCGCGGCAGCATGATTGTGGACATTGGCGGCGGCACCACCGAAGTGGCTGTTTTTGCCATGGGCGGCATCGTCACCAGCCGCTCCATTCGCGTCGCTGGCGACGAAATGGATGAAGACATAATCCAATACGCCCGCAGCAAATACAATTTGCTCATTGGCGAGCGCATGGCTGAACGGGTAAAAATTGGCATTGGTTCGGCATTCCCTTTACCCGAAGAACGCACCATGACCCTGCGCGGACGCAACCTGATCAATGGTCTGCCGCAGTCCGTGGAGATTAGCAGTATTGAACTGCGTGAAGCCATGGCCCCCTCCGTCAACATCATTGTGGATACCGTACGCGACGCTATTGACGAAACGCCGCCTGAATTGGTCGCCGACTTGATGGAAGTTGGCGTCTGCCTGGCTGGCGGTGGGGCGCAAATTCAAGGATTAGCAGACCGCATTGAAGATGTCATTAAGATGCGGGTGTGGGTGGCGGAAGATTCGATGACCTGCGTGGCTCGCGGCGCCGGACGGGTGTTGGAGAATCTAGAGAATTATCGCCGTGTGTTGGTCGGCCTGGACCGCAACAGCACCCACCATAGATAGCAAATGGCTCTCTATCCCCTCTCTGCTGCCGCTGCCATTTGAGCTTGCTTAAAACTCATGAACCTGAACGATGCCCAACAACGCATTCGCTGGGGAGTTATTGCTGTTCTGGCCGGGTTGGCGGTCGTATTCATGATTGTGGATAGCACGGGCAATCTGGATGGCCTGTTTGCCTTTGTGCGGGACCCCATTTCCGTTGTGATGGCCTGGACATCGGATCGCGCGGAAACGGTGACGGGCGCGATCTCTGGCCCGCGCGATCTGCAGACAGCAGAGCAAGAGATTGAGAACCTCCAGGCGCAAATTGCCACGTTGCAGCGTGAAAATGAGCAGTTACGCGAAGACCTGGGGGCGTACAGGTCCTTGCAAGAGCTTTTTCAGCGCGCCAATGAATCGCCCGAACTGGAGCGTGTCCTGGCTTCGGTTATTGCTTATAACACCAGCCCCTATTTTCAGAGCATTGTGATTGATAAAGGTTCCGCCGACGGCGTCGTGGTGGGTATGCCTGTGGAGGCGGCGCGGGGTCTGGTGGGCCAGGTCTTTCGTACTTCGGATCACTCTGCCCAGGTGTTGTTGGTGAGCGATAACATCAGCAGCGTTCCCGCTCGCCTGGCAGATTCGCGGGCAACCGGTTTGCTGCGCGGCGGCGGGCTGGGCGATTCCATGTCTTTGAACTGGATTGACCTGGAAGCCCAGATCATGCTGGATGAGGTAGTGGTGACTTCTGGTTTGGGAGGTCGGTTCCCGCCAGACCTGGTTATTGGGCGCGTGATTGAAGTGCAGCGCGGCGAAGCGGAATTGCATCAACGCGCCATCGTGCAACCCGCCGTTGACTTTGATGCCCTGGAGGAGGTTCTGGTGATCACAAATTTCCAGCCGATGGACACGTCGCTGTTTGACGAACCGCCCGACTCATAATCTGCGCCGCTGCGGCCAGCCCTGTTAGTTAGACGGCTTACCTGCCTGCCAGATGTTTGTAAACGATGCGCTGGAATAACTATGCTTCTATACCTGTGATGGCTTTGCTGCTGCTGCTGCAAGCATCTGTGCTGCCCCACCTGCCTGTTTTGGGGCTGACGCCCCAGTTGTTGTTGCTGGTTGTGATTTCGTGGGCGCTGCTGCGTGGATTAGAGACAGGCTGTGTTTGGGCATTTGTGGCTGGCATGTTTCTGGATTTGTTCGCTATATCGCCGTTGGGTTCGACCTCGTTGACTTTCATGGTCGTCGTCCTGGTGGTGGTTGGCATTCAGAAAGCGCTGCCGGCTAATCTTGTTTTTGTGCCTGTTTTGACGGGCGCTGCCGGCACATTCGTCTACCTCCTGCTGCATTTCACCCTGCTGCGTTTGTTTGGCTTTGCCCTCCCCTGGACCGAAGCGGCAGCCCTGGCGCCCCTGATTGTGCTGCATGGTTTGCTTATCTTGCCCATCTTCTGGATCAGTTCCCGATTGGATCGTCTGGCTAATCCACGGCGGGTACAGATCTGAGTGAGGTCTAACGATGTCTCAAATTGGTTGGGAACGTCCCGAAGATGTTGACAACTCTCCTGCTGACGCTGGCTTACGCGGACGCCTTTATTTCTTGCGTATCTTCTTTCTCGTCATCCTGGGAGGGCTGCTGTATCGCGTCGTTTGGCTGCAACAGACGCAGGGGCCTGACCTGCAGGCGCAGGCGCAAGACAACCAGTTTGCCGTCCTGACCACCAATCCCCCGCGCGGCGTTATCTTTGACCGGAACGGTCAGCCGCTGGCG
>CAYQYJ010000012.1:6781-14423 GCA_964421605.1 uncultured Ardenticatenaceae bacterium
GACCACCAATCCCCCGCGCGGCGTTATCTTTGACCGGAACGGTCAGCCGCTGGCGAAAAACCTGCCCAGCTTTAACGTCACCATGACCGAAGCTTTCTTGCCTGCTGGCGCGGCAGAACAGCAAGCTATTTTTGAAAGGTTGTCCTTGTTGACGGGTGTGCCCGTGACCAATACTTTGCAGCAGGAAGCCGTGCAGCAGCAGGCAGATCCAGCCGTGGTAGGAACCTATACCCGCCTGTCACAACTGTTTAACGCCCCTGTGGACGAAACACTGGATCTGACGGGTATTGTGCCAGAGTTACCTGACAGCATTGCCGGGTTAGCGGAAACGTACAGCTTTGCGCCCAACGTGCCGTTTGTCATTACTTCCAGCGTGCCCATCACGATGGCGTATATCATCGAGCAGGAAAGCCCATTTTTACCAGGTGTGCGCGTGATCGAAGAGCCAGAGCGTCACTATCCAGGTGGCGAATACACGGCGCACATTATTGGCTATATGGGCCCTATCCCTGACGAATCCTATCTGGACCGATACGAGCGCGATGATCGGGTTGGCTGGGCCGGGCTGGAATATGCCATGGAGGAGGTGCTGGCTGGCGAGAAAGGAGAACGCCAGATTGAAGTAGATTGGCGCGGACGAGAACTGCGCCAGATTGGCCTGGCGGTTCCTCCAGAGGCAGGCTATAACCTGCATCTGACGCTGGACCTGACGCTGCAACGGCAGGCGTTTGAGATATTGGCTGAGTGGATGCAGCTTCGCCGCGAGACTCCCAGTATAGATTACGTGACGGGCGAGCGCTCCTTGCTAGAAGTAGAACAGGCGGCAGTGGTTGTGCTCAATCCCAACACGGGCGAAATTCTGGCTCTGGTCAACATCCCTACGTTTGACAACAATCGTTTTTCCACGGAAGTGCCTGTGGATTATTACCTCAGCCTGGCGCGCAATGATTATACGCCCCTGGTTAACCATGCTATCAGCGGGCAATATCCGCCTGGTTCTGTTTTTAAGCTGGTAACAGCGGCGGCGGCGCTGCAATATGGCGTTATTTCGCCCTCCCGTCGTCTTTTTGATCCGGGCAGCATTATCATTCCTAATCGTTTTGCCCCATTGGATCCGGGGCGGTCGCAGCGGTTTGTCTGCTGGAACTTAGAAGGTCACGGCCCAATGAACATGGTGGAGGCTATCGCTAATTCCTGCGACGTCTACTTCTATAAGGTTACAGGCGGGTTTAACCAGGACGGGGAAACGGTGGATGCTGTTGGCGTGGATCGCCTGCACACAATGGCTGTGCAGTGGGGATTTGGGCGAACGCAAGGGATAGAACTGCCTCTGGAAGCGCCTGGGAATATGCCAACCCAGGCATGGAAACGACAAACGCAAGGAGAGCCCTGGTCAACAGGGGATGATTATAACCTGTCTATTGGTCAGGGTTTTATGACCGCCACGCCGCTGCAAGTGGCGCAAATGGCGGCGGTGGTGGCCAATGGCGGGTTTTTATATCGCCCAACGATTATTCACCACATCACGGATGAGAATGGAAATATTGTGCAGCCTTTTGAACCAGAAGTGCTGAATGCGGTAGATGTGGATCGGGAGTATCTGGAGCTGATTGCTGAAGGAATGCGCCTGGTTAATCACCGCGAAGAGCAGCCGGATGGATCCATTCAGGTCTTCGGCACGGCAGGGTCGGTGGAATGGTTGGATGAGTATGGCATTGTCACTGCCGGCAAAACCGGAACCTCGGAATATTGCGACAACATCGCTATTGAGCGGCGTTGGTGTAAAGAAGGCGAGATTTTACCCACCCATTCCTGGTATGTGGGGTATGCCCCCTTTGATAACCCGGAAATTGTCGTGGCGGCCTTTATTTTTAACGGGGGGGAAGGATCCGAATGGGCGGCTCCGGTCGTACGTGACGTGATGAAGGCTTATTTCCAGTTGGATCAATTCGCGCCTGTTGAGATTCCCACCGAAACGGAAGGCAGCGGCGGCTAGCAGCCGGCTGCTTTCTTGCTTTTGCCCATAATTACCCAATGGCGATCGCCTGTTTTGGCGTTGACTGCCTTACGTTTAGCCTCGCTTTGTGTTATGATCCAGCCACCATGACCACCATCATTCTCGTACGACATGGACAAAACGACTGGGTAAAGGAGGGGCGGTTAGCTGGTTGGATTCCCGGCGTGCATTTGAATGACATGGGCCGGCAGCAGGCGCAGGACGCCGCGGCGCGGTTGGCGCAGTTACCTGTGGCGGCTGTGTACAGCAGCCCGGTGACCCGCTGTATGGAAACAGCCGCTATCCTGGCTGCTGCCTGGCAGTTAGAAGTCGCTCCTTTAGACGCGGTAGGCGAAGTGCGATACGGTGAATGGGAGGGGGAAAAGGTCAAAGACCTGTCCCAGAAAAAAGAATGGCTGAACGTGCAATTCTTTCCCAGCCGGATGCGCTTTCCAGAAGGAGAAGCGCTGCGCACTGTCCAGGCGCGCGCTGTGGATGCCCTGGAAGCGTTGAGCCTGCGCCACGAAAAGGATATGATTGTGGTGGTGTCGCACGCCGATGTAATTAAGCTGGTGCTGGCTTATTACCTGGGCGTACACATTGATTTATTTCAGCGAATTGCCCTGGCGCCGGCCGCAGCCAGTGTGCTGCACCTGCCACGCAACGGCAGGGTACAGATCGTGCGCATCAACGACGATGGACCGCTGCGTCCGCCGCCAGAAAAGAAAACAGAAGAAACAGAAACTATGGAAGACGCCGCCCTGGCTGCGCGCCAGGACGGTAATATGTTATGAAAGGTTCAAGTCATGGCTCAACATGTTGAACTCAATCCCGTATCGCATCTTACGATTGGCGCCATTGGCGTACCTGGTCAGCGCGTTTTCTATTTGCAAGGCAGCCAGGGTAGTACGGTTGTGTCCCTGATCATTGAAAAACAGCAGGCAATCGTGGTAGCCACCGGGTTCGAGGAACTGCTGCACGATTTGCAGCGCCGCTATCCCCAGGCGCAGCGGGACAACCCGGAATCGGTGTGGATGGATTTGCGACTGCGGGAACCTGTTGAGCCTCTGTTTCGGGTGGGCAATATCGGGTTAGGGTATAACGAAGATCTAAACCGGATTGTGTTGATGGCGTATGAGTTGGTAGAGGAAAGTGAGGAAGAGAATGCCGATGCTGTCAGTTTTTGGGCAACGCGGGCGCAGATTCAGGCGATGATCCCGCACACCCGCGAGGTTGTCAAAGCGGGCCGCCCAATTTGTGGCAATTGTGGACAGCCCATTGACGCCTCTGGGCACTTTTGCCCGAAGCGAAATGGCTACCATCCATAGGGCCGCTGCCGTATGTTCCTGGCAGGAGAAGCGGCTGTATTTATAGAGCGAGTATGCCGGCAAAAATACTTATCATTGACGATCACGAGCCAACGCGCAACCTGATCGAAACTATCTTATCCCGCAAGGGATACCATACCCTTTCCGCTTCGTCCGGGGCTGCCGGGTTGACCCTGGCGGCTGCCGAACAACCAGACCTGGTGTTGTTGGACCTGACGATGCCGGGTATGGATGGTTTTGAGGTATGCCGGCATCTGCGTACCCAAAGCGGCATCAGTCACGTGCCCATCATTATGTTCACCGCCAAATCGTTGGCAACGGACAAACTGAGTGGATTTAACGCTGGCGCAGATGATTATCTGGTGAAACCGACCACGCCAGCCGAACTGCTGCGACGTGTCTCCGCTTTGTTGGAACGTTTTGCCGGCGCCAGCCACCCCCGTCCGCAACCTTCTGCTAACCAGGAACTGGAACTGCCACCAGTCGAGGCTCTCTATACCCCGCCGCAGCTATCTATTCCCCCGATAAACGGAAAAAGCTCCTCCCACGCTGGCTGTCTGATAGCCGTTATGGGCGCGCGCGGTGGGGCTGGCGCCACCACCCTGGCTATTAACCTGGCGGCAACGCTTGCCGATCAGGGACATCCGACAACGTTGGTGGACCTGGACATGATCCAGGGACACATAGCCATCTATCTGAAACAGAAGCTGGCAGCCAGCTTGAATAATCTGGCAAACGCGGAACGCAGCGGCTTGACGCAGCGCCTGAAATCGGAACTGCTGCCGGCAGGCAGCAACCTCCATCTACTATTATCCCAACCCAATCTGGATGGGCTCCTGCCCACGCTGCTCCCTGAGCAGGTGAGCCAACTACTCGCCGCCCTGCATCGCCCTGGACATTGCACCGTGGTGGATGTGGGGCGAGGCTTGAACCCATTGGCGCGGGCCGCGCTGGTGCAGGCAGACCAGATACTCCTTTGTTCCGCGCCCGAAAGGGTATCGCTCACCGCTGCCAAACAACTTGTATCCCAGATTGAAGCTCTGTCCGTCAAGGGGGCGCTGCACCTGGTCTTGATAGACTTTCGTGAACGCAGCACCCTGCCCCAAAGCGCCATCGAACATTTCCTGGCTGTTCCCGTATTCGAGGTGGTGCGCATCAACGACTACAAATTGGCGCACGCCGTCAACAGCGGGCTGCCTCTGGTGCGAGCCTATCCCGACACGGCTACCGTAGCCGTGTTCCGCCAGTTGTGCCAGCAGTTAGTCGCCTGAACGTCCAGGCGTCTCATCTACGCCCCTGATTTAAGGCCGCCTTTATGCCCAACGACGCATTTACGGCTATTTTGGAATTGCTTGAACGGGGCGATCTCGTCTCCGAGGGCGTCCTCCCCTGGAGTTCAAACTACACTTTCCTGATGCGCGTCTGTGACGCCAACCAGGAAATACAGGCGGTTTATAAGCCGCGCCGCGGCGAGCGCCCTCTGTGGGACTTTCCCACAGGCACGTTGTGTTCGCGGGAACGGGCCGCGTTTCTGGTTTGCCAGGCGCTTGGTTGGGAGTTAGTGCCGCCAACTGTGATGCGCCGTGGCCCGCATGGCATTGGGTCGCTGCAATGGTTTGTGCCGCACGACCCGCAAGAGCATTATTTTACTTTTGAAGGGCAGTTCCCCGATCAGGTGCAGCGTCTGGCGCTCTTTGACGTCGTAATCAACAATGCGGATCGCAAGAGCGGGCACGTGCTGTTGGACGAACAAGGGCATCTATGGGGAATTGACCATGGCGTTTGCTTCCATACGGATTACAAGTTGCGCAGCGTGATCTGGGAATATGCCGGGGCGGCTATTTCGCCAGAGTTGATGGCGGAACTGGCTGCGTTCCAACAGACACTGACCCTGTCTACCTCCCTGCGCGCGGAACTGTTAACCCTGTTGAACCAGGGGGAGGTGCAGGCTATCGGGGAACGGCTAGACCGCCTGCTGTTGTCGGGTAAATTCCCTGAGCCTGGCCCCGGACGCCATTATCCCTGGCCTTTGGTATGATAACCATGAGGAAATTGGGTGAGTACAAATCAACTTAAAATCGAGCAGGCTGTTGCGCTGCTGCAAAAATCAACATACACAGTGGCTTTGACGGGGGCCGGCATCAGCACGCCTTCGGGTATTCCTGATTTTCGCAGCCCCAATGCCGGCATCTGGACCCACGCCGATCCATTCCAGGTCGCCACAATCTACGCCTTCAAACAACGTCCCCAGGATTTCTACGACTGGATTCGCCCCCTGACCCGCACCATGCTGACCGCTGCGCCCAATCCGGCCCACATTGCCCTGGCGCAACTGGAGGCCCATGGTCCCTTACAGAGCGTTATTACGCAGAACATTGACCTGCTGCATACGCGAGCTGGCTCCCGCGTTGTCCATGAAGTCCATGGTCACATTCGCGAGATGACGTGCGTCCGCTGCTACCAGATTTTTGAGGCGGCCCCCTTCATGAACGAAGTTGTGGAAGAACACGTTGTGCCTCACTGCCCCGCGTGCGGCGGCGTCCTCAAACCCAACGTGATCCTTTTTGGCGAGCAACTGCCTATCCGTATTCTTAACCTGGCTAAAAAAGAAGCCCAGCGCTGCGACCTGATGCTGGTTGCCGGCACTTCTCTGGAAGTCGCCCCTGCTGGCGATTTACCCTTATTAGCCCGCCAGACTGGAGCGCATCTAATTATTGTCAACCAGGGCGCTACATTTATGGATGACAGCGCCGACATCGTTATTCACGCCGATGTCGCCGATGTGCTGCCCCTTTTAGCCGCCCCCTTCTTGCGTGAGCCGGTCTGAGCCGTAAAAACGAGGGTGGTCAGATATGATGACGTCTGTCGAACCTGTTCCTGGGTCCCCCATCGGCCTGGCCGATGTAGCCGTGACGCAACTGCAACGGCTAATCGAAATCGCCATCCAGTTAAGCTCCACACTGGAGCTCAAACAACTGCTGCATCTGGTCACCCAAAGCGTTATTGAACTGACCGAAACCGAAGTAGCCTCTATTTTGCTGCTGGATCAGCAAACGGGCGATCTACACTTTGTCGCGGCTACCAATGGGACGCGCGTGCACAACATGGTCGTGCCCCTGGACAGTATTGCTGGCTGGATTGTGCTGCATGGTCAGCCTTTGATTCTGGAAGATGTGCAAGCTGACCGCCGCTTCTATCCAGGCATTGATGACGTTCTGGGGTTCCATACGCGATCCCTGCTGGGCGTTCCCCTGATGAACAAGGGGAAGGTAATTGGCGCGTTAGAGGCTTTGAATAAACGCAGCCGCGCCCCCTTTACCGCCAAAGATGTGGCCCTGCTGCAAGCATTTGCTTCTCAGGCAGCCGTGGCTATCGAAAACGCCCGGCTGTTCCAACAATCAGACCTGATAGCTGAAATATTGCATGAGTTCAAGACGCCCCTCATGTCTATTATTGCCGCCAGTGAACTACTGCAGCGCGATGAATTTCCTGAGGAGATAGGACGCGAATTGGTAGGCATCGTTTATCAGGAATCACTGCGTTTGGGGCAAATGACGCGGGATTTTCTGGACTGGGCGCACCTGGAATCGGGCCGGATGCACCTGGCACAGGAGCCTGTAGACCTGGACGCGCTGCTGCAAGAAGTCATTCAGACGATGCAAGCGGGCGCAGCCGCGCTGGGGGTGACGGTGACAAAGGAACTGCCCGCGCCAGACCTGATGCTCCTGGGGGATCGCGAGCGACTGCGTCAGGTGCTGCTTAACCTGGTAGGCAATGCCATCAAATATAATGTTCAGGGGGGCCGTGTGGAGATAGCTGCCCACCAGCAACAGGACGCCCTGTTGCTTACCATCAGCGACACGGGGCGCGGCATTCCCGCCGAGCACCTGCCTTATCTTTTTGAAAGGTTCTATCGCGTGCCCGGCAATGAAAAGATCGAAGGCAGCGGTTTGGGGTTATCCATCGCCCAAAAGATTGTACAAGAACATGGCGGGCAAATTGAGGTATCCAGCCAGGTGGGACAGGGAACAACGTTCACTTGCCGCTTTCCACAGCCGCTTGTGAAGTAAGACAAACCTGCCTCAACTCGTCAGAAACAAGGCGACAAACGCGCCGCCTGCGAGACGACAAAACTCTTTAAACTGTGAGCGATGTTTTTAGCTGCACACTGACCCAACAAAACGGGCGGAAAATATCGGTGACGGGCAATTTTGGGCGCATATGCGCCCAAAATTGCCCACAAGAATGGGCCCACCACCATTGAGTGCAGCGCTACCTGCTCTTTCTCCGCGGGAAACTATTCATTTTTGAAGGATGA
>CAYQYJ010000012.1:14523-28784 GCA_964421605.1 uncultured Ardenticatenaceae bacterium
AGTGCAGCGCTACCTGCTCTTTCTCCGCGGGAAACTATTCATTTTTGAAGGATGAGTACGAAGTATGAACAAAGAACGTGTGATCATTATCGGTTCTGGCCCGGCGGGCCTGACCGCGGCGTTATACACAGCGCGGGCTACTTTGAACCCGCTGGTCATCGTCGGCAGCCAGATGGGCGGACAGATCTCCATTACTTATGAAGTGGAAAACTATCCTGGTTTTCCCGAAGGCACCACGGGACCGGAACTCGTGGAACGAATGCAGCAGCAGGCAGAACGGTTTGGCGCCCGTTATGAGTATGATGAAGTCGTTGCTGTTGATTTCAGCAAGGGTTCTCCATTCTACATAAAGACTTACAACAATGAATACCTGGCTGACGCTGTCATTGTGACGGCAGGAGCTTCGCCGCGTCGCCTGGGTATTCCTGGCGAGGAAGATTTCATTGGGCGCGGTGTCAGCTACTGCGCTACCTGCGATGGCTTTTTCTTTCGCGGTAAAGACGTTGTCGTCGTAGGCGGCGGCGACAGCGCTCTGGAAGAAGGTTTATTCCTCACAAAATTCGCCAACCAGGTGCAAATTATTCATCGTCGCGACCAACTGCGAGCCGGCCCCGTGCTGCAAAAGCGGGCCGAAACCAACGAAAAGTTATCATTTGTGTGGAACACGGTGGTAAACCAGATCGGCGGCAATGGCGTGGTACAGCAGGTGGAGATGACGAATCTAAAAACGGGCGAGATGCAAACCATACCCACGGATGGCGTCTTTATCTTCATCGGCCATTATCCCAACAGCAAGTTCCTGGAAGGGCACGTGGCGATGGATGAACATGGCTACATCATTACTGACGAATTAATGCGCACCAGCGTCCCTGGCGTCTTTGCCGCTGGCGAAATACAGGATCCCGTTTACCGCCAGATCGCCACATCGGTGGGGCAGGGGTGCGCGGCGGCTATGCAGGCGGAAAAGTGGTTAAGCGAGCGGGAGTAAGCGCTTTATCCCGTTTATGAAGCTCTGGCGTCTTATTCGCTCGCGCGTGGTGTATATGCGGGGCAGCCTGCACCGTTATTTTGGCAACCGCGCCGGCTTTCGCCGTGAGCATGAGTACGCGGTGCGCTGTTTCAGCCGCGCGTTTGAATTAGACCCCGATCTACGCGCAGCCCGCCTGGATCGGGGTATTTTATTTTGGCGCGAAATGGGACAGATTGAGGAGGCGTTGGCAGATTTTGAGGCGCTGCTGGCTGCCGACGCCACGTATGGGCCCGCTTTGCTGAATCGGGGGTTGGCGCTGCAAGCGGCGGGCCGTTATGAGGAGGCGTTGGCTGATCTGGAGGCCTATCTGGCGCTGCCGGAAAACGATCCAGGGTACGCGCTGTATGCCGGCAGAATCGCGCACATGCTGCGCGAATTACAACAGGATACGCAGTAGGGTTACTGCTCTGGCGGCGTGGAGGGGCGCTGATCTGCCGGCAGCAGCTTATACAGTTCCTCCACGCTGCTAATGCCGCTCATCTTATCCATAAATTCGCGCAGCGTGGCCGAACTGGCGCGAATAGCATTGATAGCCGGCCCGATTGGGTCTGCGCCCGTTGCCCCTGGTGTGTCCGCATAAGCCCCATAGAAAGCAAAATACGCCTGGTTGAGCTTGCGTATCTGGTAGCCATTTTCTACAAACACCTGCCTGCGGCTTTCCATATACGCCTCGGCGGCATCCACTTCCCCCTCCGCCAACAGTTGGTCTACCTGGGTGCGCGTTTCAGCCATTTCGGCGCGGAAATCAAAAGGGGCCGGGGGGTCTGCGGCGGCGGCTGGTGGGCTGGTGGCAGGGGAGTTGGGGGAGGGTATAAACTGCGGATAGTAACGAGCAATAGCCATTTCCCCAATTTCTTGTCCCAGGATAGAAGCCACTGTTTCATTGATGGTGCGCAGGTCATTATTCACGCCATAGCGAATACCCAGCGGATGCAGCGTCAACCAATGATGCGCCCACTCGTGGGCGATGGTGTCCACCAGGAAGTTAATGTTCGTCGTCTCAATAATCATAGCCGGGTAGATGCCCAGGCCGCCAATGGGCACAACCAGAGCCGACAGGTCTAAATCTTCATAGATAGCCGTTTCCAATTCTTCTTTAGCGGGCGTTGTCAATTCTGGATGCAGCGGCAGACCGTAGGCTCGTCGAATTTCTTGCCGCGGGGATACAATCAAAATTAGCGGCAGCGGCGTCATTTGCATTTCGACAGGGGGCCAGGTTGCCCCCAGTATACCAAACCCTTGTTCCACCAAAATAGCGCCCACCTGTTCTTGCAGAATGGATTCGACTAATGGCTGCTGCTGCGCCATCTGCGCCCGTACCTGTGCCAGTTCCATCTGCCAGACGGCTGAGGCTGTCCGGGGGTCAGCAGTGAGCGCATCGGCGTAGATGGCTTCAATTTCGCTGTTCAGGCGGCGGCTCTCGCCAATCAGTTCCAGGTAGTCGAGCACAATTTGCTGGCGGGTGGCTGCCGGCAAATAGGCGGCGCTTTCGGTGAGACGGGCCTCCACTTTGGCTGTTAAAGCCTGCGCTCCCCAGATCACAAAATCAAAGTTGCGCTGTCCAACCAGTGTGTTGAGGCGGTAGCGCTGGTCTTGAAAGGCGGGCCATTCGGGAGCCAACACCAATCCAACCAGACAAGCCAGGGTCAGGAACTTAAACGGGAGTTGTAGGATTCGCCAGAACATCAATATGCAGGTCAATTTGTTCGGGTATACTTGAAGCGTTCAGTTAGAGACCAGGTCTGCTGCACAGCGGGCTGGTTTCCTTAGATTTTAACGGAATCAGGCGTTGGCTGCTCCAGGCAGCGGCTGATCCTGAGTCAAGTCTCATCTGCTGAGGTTATTTATGCGTTTTATGATTACGGGCGGAGCAGGTTTTTTGGGGGCGGCGCTGGCTAACCGGCTGGCGGCGGATGGTCACGAGGTGCGTGTTCTGGACGACTTGAGCAGCGGCGATAAAGATGCGCTGTCGCCGCAGGTGCTTTTCACTCGCGGCGACGTGAACAACGTACCGCTGTTGTGGTCGCTGCTGCAAGGGGTTGATTGTATTTACCATCTGGCGGCGCGGGTGTCTGTGCCGCAATCTGTATTGTACCCGCGCGCATACAATGAAGTGAATGTGGGGGGGACGGTGAGCTTGATGGAGGCGACGAGAGATGCCGGCATTCGCCGCGTCGTTCTGGCTTCCTCAGGCGCTGTTTATGGCGACCAGCCCGAACAACCTGTCCACGAAAATGACATACCCAACCCGGACACCCCCTACGCCGTTAGCAAATGGGCGGCAGAACAATATCTGCACACCATTGGCGCGTTATGGGGCATTGAAACCGTTGCCCTGCGTATCTTTAACGCCTACGGGCCGGGCCAGGCGCTGCCTGTTTCCCATGCGCCTATTGTGCCCCGCTTTCTCCAGGCGGCTGTTTCTGGCGGCTCTCTCGTTGTTTTTGGCACGGGCCGGCAAACGCGCGACTTTGTTTACGTCGCCGATGTCGTGCAGGCATTGGTAAACGCTGCCACCACCCGCGACGTTAACCGCCAGGTGATTAACGTGGGCAGCGGCGTGGAAACGTCAGTTAACGACCTGATACGCTTGATTGAGCAAACCATAGGGCAGGAAGTAAATAGAATTAACAACAGCGACAAGAGCGGCGGCGTTAGCCGCCTGGTAGCCGACATTAGCAAAGCAGAACGGTTCTTGGGGTTTCGTCCTCTGGTGGATTTGCGTGAAGGTCTGCGGCGCACGCTGACCCAGGATACACGTATCCGCCGTCGCCAGCCTGCGCCTTCTTGAGCGGCTTTGGAAAATAGGGATCAGTGGCGCGTGGTAGGCGGGCAGAACCGCCGGCCCTGAAAAAACAAAAAGCGTCAGGAATGTGGTTAAATCCTGACGCTTTTCTGTGCCCTGGAGAGGACTCGAACCTCCACGCCCAAAGGGCATAGGCCCTCAACCTACCGCGTATGCCAATTCCGCCACCAGGGCTTATTCATGTGCGTATTATAGCCAGACAGCCAGATGCGGTCAATTTCTGTGTTGCCAGGATTAGGTGCAAGTCCGACGTGTGGCGCAGAAAATAAAAAAGCCCCAACCCAATCCGGGTGGGGCTTTTTTACCTGTCAGGGAGATGTGAGTTAGTTGCCTGTTTGGGACATCAGATAGGTTACGATGTCTGCCATATCCTGCGGCGCTTCGCTCATGCGGTCGCCAAAGTTGTTGGGCATGGCGTTGGCGCAGTCGCCAGCCGGGCAGCCAGAAGCGATAAACCCGCCTGGGTTCAGGATAGATGCGTAGAGGTACTGTTCAGCGGTAGTGTCGGGCTGGCGCGTGCCGGCATCGTTGCCAATGTTGCCCAGGTAAGGTCCAACTGCGTTAGAGCCTGGCGTCCCCATTTGCCCGTGACAGGCGGAACACCCATACGTGATCTCATAAAGTTCCTGACCGCGTTCTGCGTCGCCAGGATAGGTGAGCGGCAGGGTGATCGCCAGGTCTTCGGGCAGCGGCGTTTCCAGGTCTGCCGGCAGTTCAGCCAACGCCAACAGATCATCCCAGATCTCGGGCCAGGGGAACACAAACGGCGGCACAGAGCACAACTCCTCGCTTTCCCAGTTCATGACGAAATTGGACACGTCCGCCACTTCGTTGGGTTGCAGCGGCCCGCCATACTCCTGGCTCCAGGTAGGCATACCTGCCCATGGGCGGCCAGCGGCAATCGTGCCCTGGATGAAGGCGGTTTTTGGGCCTTGCCATTGCAGATCGCTCATCCGTTTCGACGGATCGCCGCAGACCAGATTGCGATTATTCAGCGGACGCCCCTGGCAGCCAATCTGCTCGCCTGTAGCCGCATCGTAGCACACCTCCGCCTTGCCATCTACGCCGTGGCAAGAGGCGCAGTTGCTATCAAAGAGATGCGCGCCAGCTTCAATGGATCGTCCTAGGGCCGCATTCGTGTAAGTCTGCATCCGCGCTGGCTCGCGCAAAGCCGCAAAGCCGAGAAAGATCATGGTAAACATGAAGGCGATGGTGCCAATAATGACTTTTACTTGCAGCATCAGCAAATTGTCCTTTTAGTATGCTGGTCAATGACCCTACGCGCCGTAATGAGCGTCATGCCTTATCCGCCAACCGCCTAGCAATTTTTATTTGCGAAGCGGCACTCTTCTTCATAGTTAGAATCTGCCTGGCGATAACCGACGTAGTCGCTGCCCGAACCGATAATCAGCACGTCCGGGTTTTCGGGATCGGCTACTTCGTAATGCAGCGTGATGCGCACCAGCGATTCTTGAATCTGCTCAATGCGCATTTCGGCGTAGGGATCAGGCATGGCATTTCGAGCCAGCAAAGTAGAGTAACGTATGCCCACTAACTCGCCTGTTTCGGGATTGACGTTTCGCTCCACGTTACATTCCCGTTCCCAGCGATCGCTGTCATTGATATAGCAACTGTGCCACTGCATGGCATGTTCAAACTCTTCCAGCGCCGCCGTCAGATACGGGTTACCTTCAATTTCTTGTCCGGGCAGGTACGTGCCTGGGGTCAGATATTCATACGGAACTCCCAGCAACGTACTGGCGCCTTCAGCGGGTAAGACTTCGGCGCTTACTTCCTGTTCAGGCGAACCCTCAACGCGGAACTCAGGGCTGCCCATCCAGTTGGAGACCAACATGACGGCAATAAACAGGCTGGCCACGGTCAAACCCACACGCCGATCCGCATAGCGACGGCTTTTACCTACTTCAAAGTACGGCATCACGATGAAGGCTACCATCAGTAGCGGGATGAAACCCACCACAATGGTCTTGTCCGCCAGTTTCAGCCAGCCTTGCGACCAGGAAAGATACCAGGGCGCCACCACGTGCAGGGGTGTGATCAGTGGATTTGCATGGTGTTCCAGCGGCGCATCCCAGAACCAGAGCGACCCTGCCGTTAATAACAAAGTAGCCAGCGCCGTCCACATCAGCTCGCTGGTGAGGATGTCGGGCATAAAGTAAGTGCGTTCATCTTTGGGGACGCGCTTGGCAGTATCCTCGCCAATTTCTTCACGACTTGGCGGCAGGGACATGCCGTGCAGCACCACCTTGTAATAGTGTACAAAGAAGAAAATGGCCGTCAGCAGCGGCAGCACCAGCACGTGCAGTAGATACCAACGCAGCAACCCGCCGGCGCCCAACGATGGCGCGCCTTGCAGGATCAACAAGATGTTATCGGTGACTACGGGGGGGGCAGGCGCTGCTGCCCCACCGCTGATAAATACGGTCAACGCCCAGTAAGCCAGTTGGTCCCAGGGTAGCAGATAGCCGCTGAAACTGAGGAAGAGGGTAAACAGCAGCAGGAAAACGCCTGTGGCCCAGGTAAACTGACGCGGCTTTTTGTAACTGCCTGTGACAAAGGTGCGCAGCATATGCAAAGCCACTGCCAGCACCATCACTTCGGCTCCCAGGCGGTGCATATTGCGCACTAGCTGGCCTAAGGGCACATTACCCAGGATGTTCCACATATCCCCATAGGCGATGTTGGGCGCAGGGGTGTAGAAGATCATCAGGAAGATACCCGTGATCGTTTCCCACACAAACATGAATGTGGAAAGCCAACCCAGGCGGAAGGTGGGATAGATATGGGTGACTTCGGTGTGATAGAAGCTGGGGCGAATGTGGAACCAGAAACCATCGGCGTGTGGACGCAGACGGGGATTGGGGCGGCGGGGCTCGTCTCCGCGCAGCATCCCGCGGATGTCGTTAATGTTAAGCCCCGCTGTCATGCGTTCCACGGCTTCATCGGTTTTGGCGATAAGGGTTTGTTTCAACCCCATTTCGCGCATTTGGTCAAGAATGGTTGCCATGTTTTCTACCTTCTCCTTAAAACAACCTCATAGCCCGGCCAGATGGGGCAGTCGCCGATGCGGATGGCGACGACTGCCGGCAGCAATGTGGGAGGGTTACGGGCAATTACCGCGGAAACTGCACAGAAGTTCCAAGTCGGGTCCTTCCTTGCGCGCGCCTGTATCTATGCTGAGTGTGACGGCGTTTGCCGGCAGGACCAGCGGTTTGTAGAAGTCGTTTTCGTCTAATTCCGATGTAGCCAGCACATTGCCAGCCTCATCCAGAGCGCTCAGTTCAAAGCGATCCAGGGAACGCGGCGCAGGCGACTCCACCCGCCGCCCATCCAACCGATATTTAGAACCGTGGCATGGGCACTCAAAACGGTCGTTAGCCGTGTTCCAGGCATAAATACAGCCCAGGTGCGTGCAGACTTTGTAAATAGCCGCTACGCCCACAATTGGCTCCGTTTCGTCTTCCGCCAGGTACATGCGGGTGGTCCCATCGGGATTGGATGTATCTAGATTGACCAGCCAGAAACGACCGTCAGGGAAATTAGCAGGGGAGTCGTTGGGTTTGGGTAGGCTGCCCACGGGCACCGTGAACCTGCCGCCAAACTCGCCTTCGCGGAAACGAGGAATGAGAAACCAGATGAGGAGACCTGTAAATTCCGCCGTGAGCAGGGCCATGGAGGCTCCCCAAATATAGAAAAGGAACTCACGCCTTGTCATGCCGCCAGCGTTCATCGTTGCTGTTGCCATAAAATCATTCTCCTGAATGAAACGGTATGTTTTGGAAAACCCATCTGCTTGGCCAACATAGCACGTTTTGTTGGCGCCAGGTTGCGTCTGTACTTTTTGTCACAATCGGATTATAACAAAGTGGAAAAAGGAGCGCAAAAGGATAAGGGCGCTTTGCGCTAATCCCAGAAGCATCCCTGGCACATATAGATTAAAGCGATGGGCGCTGAGGGACTCGAACCCCCGACCTCTTCGGTGTAAACGAAGCGCTCTAACCAACTGAGCTAAGCGCCCTCAAGAACCGTGCCATTATATCTGCCGGCAAAAAAAGTGCCAATGGCGTAACTCAGACAGGCAGTTTTGTGTTTTAGGGATAAAAGTCTGCATCTTCCTTGTGCCCGAATCCTCGTTGGCTGCGCCTGGTTCGGGCCCCGTTGGCGTCGGTGATCTCAGGCGCAGTCGCTCAACTGCTGTGCACGCACTATGTCCGTTTCTGTCATTCTGACAGTCAAAAATGAAGCCGATACCCTACCCTTGTTGCTGGATTCGCTTATGCACCAAAGCGTCTGGCCGGACGAAATCGTCGTCTGTGATGGCGGTTCTACGGACGACACGCTGGCAACACTCTCTCTCTACCAGCAATGGCTGCCGATCAAGATTATTGAGGCGCCCGGCGCCAACATCAGCCAGGGACGAAATCGGGCTATTGCCGCTGCCAGCGGCGACATTATCGCCAGCACCGATGGCGGCGTCGTCTTATCTCCAGATTGGCTGCAATCGCTGATAGCCCCGATTCAGGAACGCGGCGTCTCTGTGGTTAGCGGCTGGTTTGAACCTGATCCCTATACCGATTTTGAAGTCGTCCTGGGGGCTACGGTTTTGCCCGATCGCCGCGACATTAAACCAGACGAATTTCTCCCTTCCAGCCGTTCCATAGCCTTTCAAAAATCCGCCTGGGTGGCCGCCGGCGGTTATCCTGAATGGCTTGATTACTGCGAGGATTTGATCTTTGACCTGAATTTGCGCCAGAACTTTGGCGCATTTGCTTTTGCCCCCCATGCGGTCGCCTATTACCGTCCCCGCCGCAACTTGCGTGCTTTTGGCAGGCAATATTATTTTTATGCGCGGGGGGATGGCAAAGCCAACTTGTGGGCCAGCCGGCATCTGGTGCGTTATTTCACCTATCTGGTGGGACTACCCTTTATAGGTCAACTGCTATGGCGCGGACAAAAGCTTGGCTGGCTGCTGCTGCTAGGCGGCGGCGCCGCTTACTGCCGCCGCCCGGCGCAGCGCGTCTGGCCCGCCACACAGGGCTGGTCGCCTGCCGCCCGCGTGCGCGCGCTGGCTCTGATTCCTATCGTCCGGCTGGTGGGGGACGTCGCCAAAATGCTGGGTTACCCTGTTGGCGTGTACTGGCGCTGGCGGCGGCAGCGGCATCAACCGGAATGAGTCACACCCCACCATACAACTTCTCACTTGAATATTAGCGTAGGACGACGTACACCATAGGACGACGGCCCGTTTCTGCGTACAGATAGCGGCTGAGAGCGTCTTCCAGGCGGGGCTGTAGTTTGTCCTGGCTGCCGGCAAATAGATTGACGGTACGCGCCACGGTGTCCACAGCCCCATGCAGCAGCTCTGGCGTTTCGTCCAGGTTAGCGAAGCCACGAGAGACAAATTCGGGCGCGCCAATAATCTGATTATCTCGTCCGAGGGTGATTACTGTCAGGAAAAAGCCATTCTGCGCCAGTTGTTCCCGATCCCGCATCACTGACCGGCCAATTTCCCCTACACTGACTCCATCCACAAAGATGTAGCCACCAGGAACGCGGGGACCAATCGTCATGGAACGGTCATCCAGTTCCAGGATGGCGCCGTTTTCCACGACAGCGATATTTTCCACCGGGATGCCTAATTCGCGGGCCATTTTGGCGTGCTGGCGCAGGTGGCGTAGTTCACCGTGAATGGGCACGATAAAGCGCGGTCGCACCAGATTGATCATCAGCTTCATCTCTTCGCTGGCTGCGTGCCCGGAAACGTGGACCAGGGAGACGGCATCGTAGAGCACCTCAGCCCCTCGCTGCATCAATCGGTTGATGATGCGGTGGATCATCTCCTCATTGCCGGGGATAGGGTGCGCCGAGAGCACAACGGTGTCGCCCGCTTGCACGCGCAAATTGCGATGATCGCCCATCGCCAGCCGCCCCATGACGGCGGTTGGCTCGCCTTGCGAACCTGTGGCCATAATCGCCACCTGGTTTGCCGGCAATTTGGCTGCTTCGCTAATATCAATCAGCATCTCTTCGGCGATTTCCAGGTAACCCAGGCGGCGCGCCATCTTGACGTTTTCGCGCATAGAGCGACCTGTAATTGCCAGCTTGCGCCCATATTTCTGCGACATATCGGCCACTAACTGGATGCGCGAGATCAGGGAGGCAAATGTGGCGACGATGATGCGACCTCTGGCATTGTGGAACAGGCGCTCAAACGCTTCCGTAATCACCGTTTCTGATGGCGTCCAGCCGGGGCGCTCCGCATTGGTGCTATCAGCCAGCAGACACAACACGCCGCGCATGGAGAACTCAGCCAGTTTGGCAAAGTCAGGCGGCCATCCATCGGCAGGCGTGTGGTCAAATTTGTAGTCGCCTGTATGCACGACGATGCCAACCGGCGTGGTGATGCCAAACCCCACACAGTCGGGGATGCTGTGCGCTACATGGAAAGGTTCAATCAGGAAGGAACCAACGGCAAAAGCGTCGCCAGCCTGGATAGTGCGCAGAGTGACATCTGATAACAGGTTGGCGCGGCGCAACTTGACCTCAAGCAAGCCAATCGTCAGGGGCGTGGCATAGATGGGGGCGCTAATGTCGGCCATCAGGTGGGCGATGGCCCCAATGTGATCTTCGTGCCCATGGGTGATCAGGACTGCTTTGACTTTGTCTGTTTTGTCTAGCAGGTAGTTGTAGTCGGGGATGATGGCGTCAATGCCTAACATGTCATTTTCGGGAAACATGATGCCGGCATCTATCACCAAGATCTCGTCCTCATATTCCAGAATCGTCATATTCTTGCCGATTTCGCCGCATCCCCCCAACGGGATAATGCGTAATTTTGAACTCATAAGTAAAATCTCCATCATATGCGGTTAAACCGCAATAAGCACAACCCCAAACCCAGAAAATAGACCTTCTGGTCGGGTGTTGCGCCGTATTCATACAGGCGGAGCAGCGTTTTGGCTAAACGCGCCGCCTGATTTTAGTTTTGCAAAATAAACCAGGCGAGAAAGATAAGGGCGCTTTGCGCCAGGCACAGAAACGCAGTATAAAGCCAAAGCCATTTTCGCGACGAGCTTAACGACCCTGCGCCTGCTGACGCCGGAGTCGCATTGACTGCGGTAGCCACAATCGGGCGCGTACTCATTTCCTCTGGGCGAAACCGGATGACGGCTACGCTAATATTATCTTCGCCGCCCCGTTCGTAAGCCAGTTGTAGCAGCGTTTGGGCTGCCGTGGCGGCGTCTTTTGCCTGCGACAGCGTACTCGCCAGGTCCTCATCACTGACGTGGCGGATCAGTCCGTCTGAGCAAAGCAGCAGAATGTCTCCATCGGCCAAAGACAATGGAAACAAGTCAATTTGCGGTTGGCGCTCAGAACCTAAACTAAACAAAATGATGTTCTTGTGACGATGATGCTGCGCCTGTTCGGCTGTAATAGCGCCTTCTTCCAGCAGTTTCGCCACCAGACTCTGATCTTTCGTGATCTGTTGAATTTGTCCTTGCCGCCACAAGTAGCCGCGGCTGTCGCCCACATTCCCTAGCACCGCCTGATTTTCGTGAATGACGATAGCCACCATCGTCGTTGCCATGCCACGGGCGTTGCTATTCTGGCTGGCAGCCAGGGCGCGCAAATCTGTATTGGCTGCCTGCATAGCCTGGTAAAGTCGTTGGCCCCAATCTTGCTCTTCCTGTCCAGCCAGGAAATAATGCAGCACCCGTTGTGAGGCGTATTCGCTGGCAACCTCGCCCGCATCCGCGCCGCCGACGCCATCGGCGATGAGATACAGCCAACCGTTTTGGTTTTCTTCGCTCAGGGTGACAGGTTCGTACAGGGCGCAGAAATCCTCATTTAAGTCGCGGATTTGCCCCTTATCTGTTACAAGGCAGGCTTCAATCTGGCCCAGGTTGGTCATGATCGAGAGTGTAGTGTGTCCAGGAGGAAGTGTCAAGATAGCAGTTCATGTCTGGCAAAACATTAACTATCCGGCATTATCTTACTGGATCTATCAGTGGTAATGTTGTGATCGAGTCAAAACCCACTATATTATGGGTAGCCAGGGTAAGACTGTGGAAGATAGCCGTTCGCGCAATAAGCGCATCACCCTGGCAGTTCTCTATCCTGGCGAAGTTGCCGTTGCCATTTTACCGGATCGCCAATGCCGGCAAAGGTATTTAGTCTTGCCAGTGTTTGTAGCGCTGCTCTGATCCGCTGCCCACGATTGCCTTCCCCAGGCGGGGGAGCAGACTGTACACGTTGTCGCAAGAAAATAATGAAATCCAGCACTTCACTATGCTTTTCGGGTGGCAAGGCGTTCAGTTGCTTTTCAATCTGTTCTATCAGGAGCATATCAACCGCCCAATCCTTTCTCTGATTGTGAGTAACTGCCGAAGTGCGGCGCACTTTCCCACTCCATTATGAGCCGAAAAGCCCGCTTGTCAGTGCATTGCCCCGCTGAAGGCTGAATAATACGATTATAAACCACTTGTTCGGATAAATACACGGCTAATTCTCGATAATGCGCTTGAACTTCTCACAGGTGGTAGGGGAGTAGCCAGCGTAGTCGTTGTTGGCGAAGATGTAAACGGCGCGCATGTGGGGCAGGTGGGGCTGCATTTCTTGCCACCACCATTGCAGCCGTGGCATAGAGTCAACTTGTTCGGCTACTTTTTGCGCGTAGCTGCCGTGGCGGCCTAGCAGGCGCAAATAGATAAAATCGGCTGTGGCGTGGACTTGCGCCGGCAGATAAATGTAATCGGTAGAAGTCCAGGCAACGCCATGCGCTTGCAGCAGTTCTGACGTGCGCCGCTTGTACCAGGAGCGGTGTCTGAACTCCATGGTGAAGCGTAGATCAGCGGGCAGGTTTGCCAGGAACTGCGCCAGCGATTCCCATTCGTTGAGGGTAAAGTCAGGCGGGAACTGCACCAGGATAGGTCCCAGCTTAGGCCCAAACAGGCGCACGACCTCCAGGAATTCTGCCATTTGGGCGACGGCGGTGGCATTCAGGCGCAGCTCATGGGTGATGGCGCGCGGCGTTTTGGGGCAGAAAATGAAGCCATCGGGCGTGAGGCTGGTCCACTGCTGTACGGAACTGGCGCGGGGGATGCCGTAAAAAGTATTGTCCATCTCCACACCGTTGAAACGCTGGCTATAATGCGCCAGGAAGTCCCGCGGCGGCATTCCTTTGGGGTAGAAAACGCCATTGCGCCAGTCGGTATAGCTGTACCCCATTGTGCCTATGACGAAGGCGGAGGCGTCCATGCGTTCAATCTCCACTTGCATAGCTGGCGGCGGCGGCGGGCTGCGGCGCATCTGCCGGCAGCAGCGAAGCCGACGTGAGCACCAGCAAAATCCAGAGCAAATCCGCCAGCAGCAAATGCACCATCTGCATCCAGACGGGCGCCAGCAAGAGAACGTTGACGAATCCGGCTATAAGCTGGGTGACAAACGTGATCTGGACGGCGCGAGTCAGACGGCGGATGGCGGGGGCCTGGAATTCGCGGTGGTAGATGCCGGCAATAATCGCCAGATACAACCCTACCACCACCGCCACCACCGGATGCCAGACGCGCAGCCGCACCAGGAAATGGGCTGTGGCTGCAAAATCCTGCTGAATGCCTTCAGCCAGCGACCCGGTGGGAAACAATGTGTCACCCAATGCGGTGATAGCGCCGGAAACGCCCAGGATAAACATGCCGGCATAAGCCAGCCCCATCACCCACAAAATGCTACCCTGCCCCCGTAGGCGCACTGGTTGCCCGCCAGAGGCCCACCAGGCGGTCAGGGCCAGAAAGGCAATGAGAATGAAGGTATTGATCAGATGGGCGCTGACGGCGAAGACCCGCGCCAGCGATTGGTTATGCGCCACCAACTCAAATAACACCAGCCCCGCGCCAACTGCCCCTTCGGTCAAGATGAAGATAGTAGAGAGCGCTGCGCCGCGGCGGACGACGTGCCCTTTCTCATAGACACGAAAAGCCCAGAACAGCATGATAAGCACAAAAACGCCCGCCAGCCCACTGGTCAGGCGGTGGCTAAACTCCACCAGCGTTTCTATTTGCGGCGCGCGCGGCAGCACCTCCCCATTGCACAGGGGCCAATGTTGGCCACAGCCCGCGCCAGAACCTGTAGCTCGCACGTATGCGCCCCACAGCACCACTGCTATGTTATAAGCCAGGACAAACCAGGCATATTTAGCAAAACGAGATAGGGTCATATTCGTATTGTATCAGTTTTAGATAGGGCTGATAACTGCTTATGAACTGTCCGTAAATAACTTGGCGATTGGGGTTTGTAGTAACCGCTTTAGCGGTTTGGACGGCCAAAGCCGTCACTACGAACTTGTTTCTGGACAATTACTTAAGTGCATCGCACCCCTGCGGGCTTGTTGGTAAGCCAGTGCTGGCT
>CAYQYJ010000013.1:0-27230 GCA_964421605.1 uncultured Ardenticatenaceae bacterium
TGTTCAGCCATGCGCAGGGCGGCGGGGATGGGGGTGGGGTGGATTTCGATGATTTCGGCGGGTTCGTGCGCCGTTTGGCCCAGGACCACGCCAGTCGCCAGGAAGTAGTGGCCTATTTCGTTGCAGATGCCGTTGGCGGTGTAAAACTGGCCCAGATAGTCCCAGGCGCGGGCGGCGCCGCCGATTTCTTCGCGCAGTTCTGCCTGGGCTGTGGATAGAGGGGTGGCGGTGGGTTTGACGCTGCCGGCAGGAATTTCCCAACACCAATCATCCACCGTATAACGATAGGTGTGAATCAACACAATCTCCGCCGCATCCGTCACGGGAACGATCCACACCGCCGCCGGATGCTGCACCACGTGATACTCGCCGCGCTGCCCATTGGGCAAGATGATCTCGTCGGAGCGAATGTTGTACCAGGGGCTGCGCCAACTGATGCGGCTGGAAATCGTCTGAAAAGGGGAGGGGCGTTTCATTTACATCCAATCACGGCGGCGCATCCACCAGTACATGACGGCGGGAGAGATAAACATGATGATCAGGGTCAGGCTAAAAGTTAACCGTCCCGTCCAGCCGGGCAGGGGGATAACTGCCTGGAAAAAGTTCATGCCGAAGAAGCCTGTCAGGAATGTGAGGGGCATGAAAAAAGTGGTGATAATAGTCAACGTTTTCATGATATCGTTCATGCGGTTGTTCACCACCGAGAGGTAAGTGTCCAACGCGCCGCCCACCAGATCGCGCTGCCCTTCGCTGATTTCATGCAGGCGCATCAGGTGGTCGTAGATGTCGCGGAAAAAGACCCGCTCGCGGGCGTCAATGACGATATACTCATCCCGCGCCAGTTTGTTGAGCATTTCTCGCTGCGGCCCCAGCGTGCGGCGCAGAGTAATCACCACTCGTTTCAGGGGAAACAGGCGCGTCAGGACGTTGCCATTGGGCCGGGCAAAGATCTCATCTTCCAGATTGTCCAACAGGTCGTCTACCTGTTCCAACACTATAATATAACTGGTTACCAGTTCATCAATCAGGCGATAGAGCAGATGATCCGCGCCAGAACGGACGTACCGTTCGTCTTGCTGACAGGTTTCCCAGATGTGCTGCACGGCGGTCATGGGCTTCTGCTGGTAGGTGACCAGATAATGCTTGCCAATGAAGATGTCCAGTTCCGGGGTTTCGATTTCTAACTTCCTCGCGTCAAACTCCAGGGAGCGCAGCACCAGATAGAGATAATCCCCCCAGTCATCTACTTTGGGCAGGTGCGTTTCGTTAAGCGCATCATCTACCGCCAGGGGGTGGAAACCAAACACCTGGCGCAGTAGCGGTTCCACGACGCGGTTTGGTTCGTCGGCAATGGTTACCCATACCAGTCCTTCTGGTTGGCGCAGAGCGTCGGGCAGGGACGTCAGGGGGATGTCTACGTGGAAAGTACCATCGGGAGCGCGGTAGAGGGTGCGAATCATAGGGTAGTCTGGACGGCGTGGATGAAGGCGCGCACGGCGCGGTGATCTTTGATGCCTGGGGATCGCTCGACGCCGCCAGCCACGTCCACGGCAAAGGGGCGCACCTGCTGTACAGCGGCGGTTACGTTGGCGGGCGTCAAGCCGCCAGCCAGCATCAGACCGGGAATTTGGGCAGCCAGGTGGGCGGCGGCGCGCCAGTCGCCTGTCTGACCTGTGCCGCCGCGCAGTTGGGGATGGTAGGCGTCCAGAAGCAGGGCGGGGTGGTCGGGCTGGCGATCTGGCGGTAGATACCATTCCGCTTCCGCTTCGGCTTCAGCCAAAGAGGTGGGGCGCAGCGCTTTGTAAGCGCGGCCATAAAGGGGGGAGGTCGGGTCGCCAATGAGGGCGGGCACTTCCTCCCCATGCAGTTGAGCCAGGTCAAAGCCGCATTCTGTCATGATTGCGGCCATTTCTGCGCTGCCGGCATTGACGAAGACAGCTACCAGCAGTGGGCGAGGATGCTGCTGGCGAATGACGCGGCAGATGGCGGCGGCGGCAGCCGGCTGAATGGCTCGTGGGCTGCCGGGCCAGAGGATAAAGCCCAAATAGTGTGCGCCAGCGGCGGCGGCAGCCAGGGCGTCTTCCAGGTTGGTGAGGCCGCAGATTTTGACGCGGGTCATAGAGTGGGCGGGCAAGATGCCCGCGCTATGCTGGTTTAGTCGGCCAGGTCGTCAGCCATTTCCATTTCTTCTTCGGTTACGGATTCGGTGGGGCGCGAGTGGGTAACGGCGACGCGCGTGGTCCATTGTCGGGTCATGGCTTGCGTGTTATACACGCCTAGCTGGCGGAAGAGGAAGGCAAACTGGTCTTCCAATGCCTGTTCGATGCGCGCCATGTCGGCGGCGTCCAGGTCCCACATCATTTGCTTTAAGGGACCAATGGCTTTCTTGCGCGCGGAGTAGAGGAACTGCTCTTCGGTCTGGCCCGATTTCCATTCGTTTTTGAGGTTGCTGAGTACGTAGTTGTAGGCGGTGTCTATGAAGTATTGCGGCGCGTGGTCAAAAAACATGTTTTGGAAGTTGGTAGCCAGGTGGATTTCAATGGTGCCAATCTGGGGGAATTTGTTGAAGGCGTTAGCGGGCAGGGTGGAAGCGCCATGCTGCACGGCGCCGCCTGTGCCGTATTCGGCGCGGGCCAGGTGGCTGAGTTCGCGCAGGGTGTCGAAATCTACCTTGACGTCAGCCAGGGTGCCATCGGGCAAAACGACGCCGCCGTGGCTGGTGCCGGTTTGTACGGAGATTTTGGAGATGCCGGCAACGCCTGCCGGCAGCGTGCGCAAATACCCATCCATAAAGGCGCGCAGTTCGGCGGGGGTGGAGTTGTGCCCGCCTACTTCGCCGATTTCACCGCCCAACGAAATCGTGATCCCTTCTGGTTCAATCTGGCGAGCGTATTGGGTCAGCTCGGCGCAGACGGCGTAGTTGAGCCGCTGCTGTTCGTCCAGCGTTTGCGGACCCAGGTCAACCAGGGTGGAGGTGTCAATGTCAATGTTGTAGAAGCCAGCGGCTACGGCTTCGCTCATCAAATCCTTGACTGCCTGCACTTCCTTGTCGCGGTTGGCGGCAAAGTTCTTAGCCGAAATCTGGAAATGATCACCCTGGATAAAGACGGGCCCGCGGAACCCTTCGCGCACCGCTGCCGCCAGCACACAGGCTACGTATTCGGCGGGGCGCTGCTCGGTGTAGCCCATTTCGGAGCGGGCGATCTCAAAGATGAAAGCGCCTACGTTCAGGGCATTGGCGGCGCGAAAGACGGCGCGGGAGGTGTAATAATTGGCGGCGCGGACGTTGATGGCGGGAACGGTAAAGTTTGCCGGCAGATCGCCGCGCCCCACTGCCATATAAATTTCATGAATTGAGGCGGGAAAGACGCCCAACGCCTGGGCAATCTCCCAGATGAACCAGCGAGCCGTGTCGCGCACTAATCCCGTACTAAAAACAGCGCTGTACGCCAGCCCGTCCATTTTCGACGGCAGCAGCGCCTCATTGAGGATAGTTACCTGGCTGCCGCTTACGGACACAACGTCCGCCAGGTGGTCTGTCAGGTCTTTTATCTTTGTGGCTTTCATGATCTTCTATTTCCTCCTGCAGAAGTAGTGGACAGTAGGCAATGGACAGAGGCTAACCCGCGCCTTGTTTTGCCTACCAATCAATCTGTGTCATCCTTCGACAAACTCAGAGCCTGCCCTGAACGTAACGAAGGGACAAGTTCTGCGAAATCTGTGATTGTTTTCATCAACCGCTGAGAAGGCGAACGGCTTCGTCTAGCCGCGCCAGGGTGCGCTGGCGGCCCAGGGCCAGCATGGATTCAAACAGCGGCGGCGAGATTTGTTGGCGGGTGATGGCCAGGCGAGCCGCGCCCAGGAAGGGACCAGCTTTATGGTTGGCGGTGACGCTTTCGCCGATGCGGTACATGCCGGCATCTATCGCGGGCAACGCAAACGGTTCTACGTTAGCCACCAGTTCCCGCGCCTGCTGGAAACCCGCCCGCGCCGCGGCTGGCCCCATTTGCTTATGCGTCAGGTCGGCGGCAGTCAATCTGGTTGGTTCCTGGTCAAACAGGAAGCGCAGGAAATCTACCGCTTCGGACAGTTTCTTGAGGCGGACGGACATTGCCGGCATCACCGGCAGCAAGTCCGCCGCCGTTCCCACATACCCCGCCTGCTGTAAGAAGGGCAGCACAGCCTCTGCCAACGCTGCTGGCGACATCTCCTGGATATACTGCCCATTGAGCCAATCCAGTTTGCTGTAAGGGAGTTTGGTGGGCGATGGGCTTAAATCTTTCAAGTCAAAGCGGGCGATGGCTGCGGCAATGTCGAATTTTTCGACGTCGCCGCCAAATGACCAGCCAATCGTTGCCAGGAAGTTGACCAGGGCTGCCGGCAAATAACCCGCTTCGCGGAACTCGTCGGCGCGGACGTAAATGCGCTCCCCGCTGTCCAGAAAGGCGTGATCCCGTTTACTCAACTTTCCTTTGCCGCTGGGGCTGAGGATGACGGGCAGGTGCACGTAGACGGGCATTTCCCAGCCAAATGCTTGCCACAACTGGATGTGTATGGGGGCAGTGCTTAACCACTCAATGCCGCGCGTCACGTGCGTAATTTTCATGAAGTGGTCGTCTACCACGTGCGCCAGGTGGTACGTGGGCAGCCCATTGGATTTGAGTAAAACGTAGTCAGTAAACTGCTGGTTATTAAACACCACGTCGCCGCGCAGCAGGTCAGGCATGATCGTTACCCCTTGCAGGGGCATTTTCAGACGGATGGCGTATGGTTTGCCGGCAGCTTCCAGTGCGGCGGCTTGCTCTGGCGGAAAGTCACGATACCGCCTGTCGTAACCCGAATGGTCCCCTTTGGCTGCCAGTTCGACCCGAATTTGCTGTAGCTCTGCTTCCGTGGCAAAGCATTTATAGGCATGTCCCTGCGCCACCAGCCAGTGCGCCCACTGCTGATACAGTTCGGCTCGTTCCGTTTGAATGTAGGGGCCATACGGCCCGCCCACGTCTGGCCCCTCATCCCACTCAATACCAAACCAGCGCAGCCCCGTTATCAGGTACTCCAGCGCCCCTTCCACCGTGCGTTTGGTGTCGGTGTCTTCAATGCGCAGAATAAACTGGCCCTGATGCCGCCGCGCATACATCCAGCCAAACAGCGCCGTCCAGACGCTGCCAATGTGTAAATAACCAGTAGGACTTGGGGCAAAACGAAGTCGAACAGACATAATGGGATGGGAGGATTAACCGAACTCTTGTTTACGATGACGCATACGAATAGATTGCACGACGCCCATAGCCATGTACCAGGTGAGCAATGAACTGCCGCCGTAACTGACAAAGGGTAAGGTCAAACCAGTGACAGGCAGCAGACGCAAGTTCATGCCAATGCTCACAACAACCTGAAAGAAAAGCACGCCAGCAATCCCTACACAAGCCAGGCGCCCTGCCATGTCGCGCGTCATAGAGATGACCTTGAGGATGCGCAGTAAAATGAAGGCTATCAGACTGACCACAAAGAAGGCGCCAAAAACAAAACCTAACTCTTCCACCAACACAGCAAAGATGAAGTCAGTGTGCTGCACGCGCAAAAACCCTAGCTGGCTTTGCGTCCCCTGGAAGTAGCCTTTGCCAAATAACCCGCCAGAACCAATGGCGATCAGCGCCTGGTTGACGTTAAAGGCTTGATCGGGCAAGGCTTCAGGGTTGAAAAATGCCAACAGCCGTTCCTGTTGGTATGGGGCCAGACGGGGGACAGTGAAGATTGCCGCCGTCAAGCCAACGCTGCCCAAAATGGCAAAGTGTACCAGCGGCAGACCTGCCATCCAGATCATGACAAACCACATCACAAAATAGAGAATGGACATGCCCAGGTCAGGCTGGACAAAAATAAGGCCAATAGGTAGAACTACATACAGCAGCGCCAGGATAGTGTTGGAAAAACGGTTCATATAACGCTGCCGTATTGCCAGAAATTGGGCCAGGGTGAGCGCAATGAAGATGCGACCAAACTCGGATGGTTGTAGTTGGAAGAAGCCCAAGTCAAACCAGCGTCGCGCCTCGTTATTGATTTGTCCAACCAGAACGACGAGTAGCAAGGAAGCAACCAGACCCAGGTAAATGTACCAATGCCCGGCGGTGAGGATGCGGTAGTCAACGGCGGAGATTAGCAACATGGAGACAATGCCGGCAACCGCCCACATTATCTGACGGTTGGGCAGAGGCTCCAGATCAGGCGCGCCCGTGACGGCGCTCTTCTGGATCAGAATGCCATAAGCCGTAAGCAGAATAATGGCGGCTGCCAACCATAAGTCGAAATACCGCCAGACGGAAGTTTTACTCATATACTGCTCGTTGCTGGCGGGGATATTGCCTGATTCGCAGCCGCCAGAAGTTTTTTTGCCGCCTTTTGCTACAGGCGACGGCTGTTTTCTACGCCAGACCTGCGCCGCTCTCCTGGATAATATCATCCTTGATCTGTTCGATCAAACCAGGCCAGAGATTACCAAAACGTCCTTCGAAAATAATCTCACCCTGTAGGACAAACTGTTAGTTTGTCCGCGCAAACTAACAGTTTGCGCTACAGAGTGCGCTACAGAGTGGTACACCCGCGCATGAGGAACTCCGGTAGTTGCATATCGTCGAGAGAGCGCTTACACTTATGCGTATGCCCGACCGATTGATTCTCAGCCGCTATCGCCTGGCTACTTTTGCCGCCTGCCGCCGCCGCTTTCAACTGCGGTATCAGGAGCGGCTGGCCTGGCCCGCGCCGCCGCGGGCAGCAGGCATACAACTGGCGCAGGAGAGAGGGGAAGCGTTTCATCGTTTGTTGGAGCGTCACTTCCTGGGGTTGCCAGTGGACCCGGATCCCGCCGCCGATGAGCGCCTGGCAGCCTGGTGGCGTACATTTCTGGCGCAAGGGCCGGCAATGCCGGCAGGTCCCCGCCTGACCGAATACACCCTCACCGTACCTATTGGTCGTCACTTTCTCACCGGGCGCTTTGACCTGGTTGTTCTGACAGAAGGAGGCGCCCACATATTTGACTGGAAAACGGAAGCGCATCCTCGCCCGGAAGCTGTGCTGCGCCAGGATTTGCAAACCCTCCTTTACCTGGCAATGGTCACTGAAGGCGCGGCGGCGTTACTTCCAGGCGGCGTTATCAATCCCGACCAGGTGCGCATTACCTACTGGTACACCGCCAATCCTTCCGCCTCCGTTACCATCGGCTACAGCCAGCAGCAGCACGTCGCCAATTGGCGTGCGCTCACCGCTCAAGTTGCCGCCCTGGAAGCCCAGTTGGCGTCGCCCGAACCCATCTGGCCCCTGACAGACAACCTGGCTGAATGCGCCATCTGTTCCTTTCAAATCTATTGCGGCCGGCAGCAAGCAGCCCGCGTACCCGCGCCCCAGGCTGCCGATGACGAGGAGCCAGAGACAGACGCCCCGCCGCCGCTGCTAGAGCCTGATCCGCTCTAATTCTCCGCCCGTAGATGGCAAGCAAATTGCATGAACCTGCAAGATTTCCGCTTTCTCCTGAGTCCGGCGGGTGAAAAGTGGCTGGCAGAATTAGCCCAGTCTGAGATTTCGCCGCAGACGCACCTGGTTTGGGCCAGCCGGCTGCGCCAGGTCGTCGAACCCTCCCAGGCGCACGCGCTGCTGGAAACCACTTTGCTGCGGCAGCGGGCAGCGGTTAAATTTAGCCGCGCTGATAGCATGTTTTTTACGCGCGAAGCCCTGGAACAGGCTTCCGCTGAGGTTGTGGCCCAATACCGCGCCGCCAGATATGCTGCCGCCGGTTTCACGGTGGTATTGGATCTATGCTGCGGCATTGGCGGCGACGCCATTGCCCTGGCGGCAGCGGCTCACGTCATCGGCGTGGAACAGGATGCGCTGCGCCTGGCTATGGCGGCGCACAACGTGGCCGTTTATGGATACGGCGCGCATTTCCAGCCGCGCCAGACAGACGCGCGCGCCTTGTCGCCGACCTTATTAGCCGGGCGGGGGCGTATACAGCCGCAAGCCATCTTCTTTGACCCTGCCCGCCGCGACGCGCACGGCCAACGCCTGTACCGTCTGGATGAGTACGAGCCGCCTGTGTCCGCGGTGCTGCACACCTGGCAGCGACACGTGCCCCATATTGGCGTCAAAATCGGACCGGGCGTGGATTATGCCGAAATCCCTGAGGGGGCTGAAATAGAATTTATTTCGGTGGCGGGAGAAGTGCGGGAAGGGGTGCTCTGGTTTGGCGATTTGCGCAGCGTCGCCGCGCGGCGGGCCACGCTGCTGCCGGCAGGTCATACCTTGACCAATCTGGACGAACCTGAATCCACCCCCCTATCTCCGCCCCAGGCGTATTTGTATGAGCCAGACGGGGCCGTCATTCGGGCGCATCTGGTGACGACGTTGGCGCAGCAGTTGCGCGCCAGCCTGATCGATCCAGATATTGCTTACCTGACCGCCTCCCATTACCTGCCTACGCCTTTTGCCCGCGCCTTTCGTCTGGAAGCTGTCTTCCCCTTCCAGTTAAAGCGACTGCGCCATTATTTGCGGCAGCAGGATGTGGGGCAGGTAACGATTAAGAAGCGCGGTTCGCCGCTTGACCCGGATCAACTACGGCAGCAGCTGCGCCTGCAAGGCAGTCGTCATCTTCATATCTTCCTGACGCACGTCATGGGGGAGCCGGCAGTGTTGTTGGGCGAACCTGTAGCCAGCGGGGACGGTTAAGCTGATTCTTGATGGGGCTTTACCTGCTTCAACTGCTGCTGTACTGTCGCAGCAAGGCGCGCACTTTGCGAATATCCAGCGGCTTGGGCAGGTAATCATTGCAGCCGGCTTCGATGCACCGCTCCCGGTCGCCCACCAGGACGTTAGCCGTTGTGGCGATAATGGGGATGTGGGCGGTCGCCTCATTTTCGCGGATCAGGCGCGTCAGGTCTAATCCGCTGATACCCGGAATGTTAATATCCATCAAAATTATGTCGGGCGTTTCCCGCGCCAACAGTTCCTGGGCTGCCAGACCATCGTCGGCAACCAACAGTTCCATATTTTCTGCCTCCACAATGCGGGAGATGAGCAGTAAATTGGTTGGATTATCTTCGACACACAAGACGCGCTTGGGAGACAAAGTAGACATAACTTCTTGTTTGAGCGGGACCACCATAACTATTTTCCAAAGTAACTGATCATACAGGTGCGTTGCTTTCTTCCCATGAACTGCGCCTGAAGAAGCGCTGTTTTTAACTGCTTCGCACCACGCTTTCCTATAACTTTACCCCAAAACACCTGATTTCCCAACCACCACTTTAGCGGGGAATGGTGAACCAGAAGGTGCTGCCTTCGTTGGGGGCGCTTTTGACGCCAATCTGCCCGCCGTGCAGTTCCACCAGGCGGCGGCTGATGGGGACGCCTAAACCCGTGCCGCCTGTTTTTCGCGTCAGGCTGCCGTCTACCTGGCGGAATTCCTCAAAAACAATGGGGATTTTGTCTTCTTCGATGCCGATGCCCGTATCAATGACGCTAAACTGTACGGAGTCAGGTCTGTTCTCCACCTGCACGCAGATCCAACCTTCATTGGTGAATTTGATGGCGTTGCCCACCAGGTTCAGCAAAATCTGCCGTAAGCGAGTTGCATCTGCCTGGATGGGCAGAATGGACGAGGGCATTTCCAGGCGTAGCGCCAGCTTGCGCGCCGCCGCCAAGGGCGCAGAAGTCGCCATGACTTCATCCATGAGGGCGGGCAAGTCAATAGTTTCATACCGTAGCTGCATCATGCCCGCTTCGATCTTGGACATATCCAGGATTTCGCCGATCAGTTCGCGCAAATGCCGGCCGCTGTTGCGGATGATGCGCACGTCTTCTTCCATGCGCGGTGTCATCGGTCCGTCTAAGCCTTCCAGAATTACGTCAGAGAAGCCAATAATCGAGTTCAAAGGCGTGCGCAGTTCATGGCTCATGTTAGCCAGGAATTGGGACTTAAGCTGCTCTACCTCCCGTAGTTTTCTGGCTGTTTCCAACTGCTCTTGATACAACTGCGCATTTTGTAGGGCCACAGCCACCTGCGCTGCCAGCGTCGAGTGAATTTGCAGGTCTTCAGGCGAAAAGAAACCGCGCACGTCAGATTGTAGGTCCAGCACGCCCAGTAGACGGTTGCTGGCGATCATGGGAACTGCCAGTTCCGCGCGGGTGTCTGGCAGCAGCGGATGCGCCAGAAACGCTGCTTCCGCCTGCACGTCGTTGACCAGGACGCCCTGCTGCGTGCGGGCGGCGCGGGCAATGACAGATTCGGGCAAGTTGAGGGGAATGGGCCAGGCTTGCTCCAGAAAAGCCGCGCCGCTGGGACCTGAGGCGGCTGCCAGATTAAGTTGGCTGGCGCTGGCGTCGTACAACAGAATATCTACATGATACAGCTTAAAGCTGGCGCGCGTCAGGTCTACCACCGTTTGCAGCAGTTTGTCGCTGTCCAGAATGGTAGAGGCTGCCGTGCTCAGACGGGCGACTGTTTCCAACTCCACCGCGCGGCGTTGTGTTGTTTCCAGCAGCCGGGCGGTTTCTAACGCTTCAGCCACCTGCCCGGAAATGGCGTCAATTAACGCCTGCTCTTCCTGGCTGAGCGGATTATCCGGGTCGTCGGTCACGCCCAAAGCGCCAATAACCTGCCCGCGAATGGCAATGGGGTGGGTGGCCGCGGGGACCGGCGGCGCGCCGTTGCCTGACTGTAAAACAGGCAGGGATGACAAGGGTTGTACTTCGGTCTGATCAAATAAATACCCTACTGGTTGCCCGGCCTGACCTGACTGATAAGCGCGCCACCCTTCGCGGCTAACCAGGCGTTGTAATGTTTGCAGTTCGCGCACCTGCTCTTCCAGGTTTTGGCTCAACCGCGTGCTTTCCATGGCGCTGGCGATCTGACCGCACAATCCTTCCAGGACGATTTGATCTTCTGCGGAAAGTTGCCCAACGCGCCGGCTTTGCACGTCTAGCACGCCCAGAATGTTGTCGCCAAACTGGATAGGCACAGCCAACTCGCCGCGGGTCTCTGGCAGCAGGTCGTTTGGCTGCCAGGCAGGGTCGGCGCTGACGTCCGGGCGCAGCATGGAGCGCCCGGTAGCGGCGGCTACGCCCACCAGACCTGTGCCCAATGGCAGCGCATGGCGGCGGGCCAGCATCTGGGTTCCCACGGCCCCATAACCGACTACTAAACCAGCCTGCGCGCGGGCGGGATCCACCCGAAACAACTGCGTGTGGTAGTAACCAAACTCCTCTTGTACCAGGTCCACTACCCGCTGGTATAGAGTTTCCAGATTGGTGGCGCGGGCAATTTCCTGGCTGATCCGGGTGGTAAGTTGCATCTGGTTGCTGCGCCGCTGCAGTGACTCGCGGATAGTTGCTTCTAGCTGTTTGCGTTCAGCGATCTCGGTTTCGAGCTGCTCCAGATAGCGGGCATTGGTCACCGCCAGGCCAATGGTTTTGCCAATTGCCAGCAGCGTCTCTTGCTGCGCGGCTGTGAAGGTGGGAAGTTGGGCAAAGGCCAGACTGATAACGCCTACCACCCGATTCTGCGAGAGTATGGGTACAGAGATGGCGCTTTTCATGCCCATGGCTACCAACACCTGCTGCACCATGGGGTCCATGCGTGCGTCATGCGCCAGGTCTGCAAAGATGACGACCTCATTCCATACGTGGGCGACAGCCGCCAGACCGCCTTGTAGCGGGAAATCCACGCCTATTTCGGGCGTTATATCCAGGCCAGCGATGGATGTCAGGCGGAGCAAATGGGCTTTCTCGTCTAGCGTAAACAGAGCCCCCAGGGGAGCGTGCGCGTAGGCGGTGACATATTCCAGGGCTAGATGGATGGCGTGATTCAGGTCTGGCGAGCCATAGAGGGTATTGGCAATCTGGTTGATAACGGTCAATGATTCGGCCTGGGAGCGCAGCGCTTCGGCTGATTTTTGTTGGGCGTCAATGTCACGGGTGGTGGCAATTATTTCCAGGAGTTCGTTGCTGCCGGCATCTCGAATACCGCGCCCATTGGATTCTACCCATCGGTAAACGCCATCGGGCCCACAGAAGCGATAGTTAATGCGCTGCACGCCCGGTTCGGCCATCATTGCCATGTGCGCCGCCTGCACCTGTTCCAGGTCGTCAGGATGAAAAAAGTCATAAATGGAGCGTCCAATCAATTCAGTCGGTTCGTACCCCAGGACGATAGAGCTGGCTCCAGATACATATTGGAAAACGCCGTCGGGTTTATAGCGGGCGAACATTTCGCCCGCGTTTTCGATGATGAAGCGGTAATGCTCCGGTTCCAGTTCGGCGCTGGCTGGTTGAACGACCACCTTGAACAGTATTTCGGAGGGTGTAGCCAGACGGGTCAACGTGAGCCGGACGGGGAAACTGTTGCCTTGCGCGCAGCGGGCGCGCCAGGCAAATTGCTCGCTGCGCCCGGTCTGGGCCTGCGCGAACCGGGTGTGCAGCAGGTCTGCGGCTTCCGGTGTGGCGGCAAACTGCGCCAGGGATTGTCCCTGCAGCATATCGGGCTGCCGGCAGTTAAACACGGTTAGCGCCTGCTGATTACTGGCAATAATCTCCTGTGGGCGAGTTAACAGCACAGCTTCGCTGTCAGACTCAAACAAAAGCCGATAAAGGTCATTTGGATCAGGCATGTTTATCTGTCCCCATTGGCTGGCGTTGTGGCCTCACTCTCCGGGCTAAGGTAGACAAATGTCTGGCGGCCCAACGCCTTCCCGACTTCCTGCGCCGCCACGCGCAAGACGGAGTTGACGTCGGTTGTGTTACGCACGCGGGCGGTGACCTCTCGTAAGATACGCTCACGTTGGGCGCGAGCCTGCGCCTCTTGCAGCAGTTGTTGGTTGGAAATGGCAATGGCGACCTGCGTCCCCACCGCGCTGTAGATACGCTGTTCTTTTTCGGTAAAGACGTGGGGTTCTGTCCAGTTCAAATCTAGCATACCCAACCAGTGCCGCCCCAATTTTAAGGGAATGAGTCCCAAGGCGTTCATGTCGTGATAGATGCGGCGCGTTACCTGGTTAATGCGCTTATCGTGGTGCAAGTCGCCAACGAGCAAGGGGTCTTCAGAGTCCTTGAACCAGAGGCGGAAACCAGACATTTTGCGCACGTCGAAACGGTAACCAGGGGGCGACGTTTCACCCGTGAACTCTGGCGCGCGCCAGGCGCTGCGGACGATGGCATACTGAGGCGCGCCTTCTTCATCCAGCTCAATGGCGGAAAGGGTAATGCGCTTGACGCCAGGCACGATGGCGGCCGAGGACATGGTCTGCAAAATATCCTCCAGGGTAGTCGCCGCATTGAGATGGCGGCTGATCTGGTAGAGTACGTCTGTTTCTGCCAGCGCTTCCTGGAGTTGGGCGAATAACTGCGATTGCTTGATGGCGGCAGAGATTTGGACAATGATGGTTTCTACCAACTGCGCTTCTGTAGGGGCGAAGGTGCGCTCTTTTTCCAGGATGTCCATACCCATGGTGCCAATGATGTCGTTGCCGGCAAACAACGGGTATAAAATCAACGTTTCTGTGCGTCGCCAGCGCATCACGTCATGTACAGGCGCCGTGCGCGGGTTGTGTTGTGCATCGCTGACAATGGCCGGCTGGCGCGTTCGCACCACTTCCTGCGACAGTTCATTCCCTTCCAACTCGAATATTGTACCCACCGCGCTGATCTCGTCAGGCTGGCGCGAAGCGTCAGCGTAGACGACCAACGCCTTACGGTCAGGGGTAAAGAGAGCGATGCCCACGTGCCCCATATCCAGGGCGTTTACCAGTTCCGTAGCAATCGTTTGCAGGTTCTGGTGCAGGTCTAATGTCGAACCGACAGCAGACACCACACGGTTGATCAGGGCGAGTTCCTGGTTGCGTTTTTGCGTTTCCAGGGCGCGCTGTTCAGCCAGTTCGCGGCTGCGCAGGTTTTGCACGGCTACGGCAGCCTGCCCAGCCAGAGCCATGACGATGCGAATATCCCGTTCGGGAAACATGGTTGGCTGCTGGTAAATGGCGTTGATATAGCCAACCCACTCCCCACCTGCTTCCAGAGGCACAAAAATGGTACTCACCGCCCCAAACTGGTCGGCATAGAGCGCGCGCACGTTCGGATCAAGATCCGGAGCGGTACGCACGTCCTCAATGATGGTGGGCGTATGGGGATGGATAATGCTAAAGGCGGAGGGGAAGTTACTGAGCTTGTAGGCGTCCATGACCCGCTGCGGCGCGAGTTCGGTGCGACGGGCCAGCACGTAGACCCATTCAGGCGGCTTTATTTCGGTCCAGGGGTGGTCAAAAAAGTTTAAGCTGATGTTTTGCGCCTTGTGGCCAATGATGGTACGGCTGTAGAGTACGTGCAAAATATCATCATAATCACGGGCCTGATTGAGTTCGCTGCTGAGGCGATAGAGTTCCTCTGTTTCCGCCAGCGCCTCTTCAGTTTCTTGCGTTAGCCGCAAGGTTTCCAGGTGGCTGCTCAAGCGGGCTGCCACATCCTGAACCAGGCCAGCGGCAAATGGCGTCTGTTCGTCCAGGGCAATTTCCAATAACCCGACAGGTTCTTCACGCACTTTCAATTCTTGCTGCCAGGCAGGCGCTGTGTTTGTGGTTATGGCGGCGACAGGCGTCACCTCTCCTTGAGAATAAGCATAACCTAGTGTTTGCCCGTTACCGTCTGCGGTCACCTGTTCCCAGGCCTGTCGCGTCAGGCGGCGGGTGGCGGCTTCGGCTTCCTGGCGATAGCGATTGGCTTCCGCCAGCAGGCGTAGACTATTGACGCGCTGCGCTACCTGTGCGGCGACGGCTTGCAGCAAGCTCTGCTGTTCCTCTGCGAAGGCGCTGCTCTGACTGCTCTCGCCGGGTTCAACCAGGATGGCGCCGATGGGTTCGCCTGTGAGCGCAATGGGGGTTGTCAAGGCTGCCTGGCTGCCTGCCACTTCTGCTTCCTGGGTCAATGGTTCAACGCCGTTAGGTGTATAGCGGTAGCCCACAAATTCGCGCCGCTGTAAGGCGTCCATGTATTCACGCCAACCTTCTTGGGTGAGGCGGCGAGCCTGCGCTTCAGCCTGGCGCTGGATTTCGGTGGTTTCGGCAAAGAGGCGGGCGTTCTGGATGGTGATGGCTAACTGACCGGCGAGCGCAGCAAATGCCGGCAAACTCTCCTCCGTCAACCCATTTTCCCGGCTGCTCTGCAAGTCTAAAACACCGACCACCTCATTACCAACCAGTAGCGGCACCGCCATTTCTGAGCGCGTGTCGGGCAGCAGGGGGTTGGGGCGAAACAAGGGGCTGTTTTGGGTGTCAGCCACAATAATGGCGCGCCGCTCGATGGCTGCCTGCCCGTTAATGGAGGTTGGTCCCAGCGGCAGGCGATGACCGCGCCGCACCAGCTCCTCGCCCAACAGCCCGGTGCCGGCTTGCAACGTTAACGTCTGTTGGTTGGCATCCAGCAAATAGACCTGGGTGTAGTACAAATCAAAGCGAGCGCGAATGAGTTCCACTGCTTCCGCCAGCAATGTGTTCGGATCGCGCACCTGAGACAAAGAGCGGCTGACTTCGGCAGCCAGCGTCAGGTCGCGCGTGCGTTCAGCCACGCGCTGTTCCAACTGTTCATACGATTCCCGCAGCCAGTCCGTCATCTGGACGAAAGCTCTTGACAGGTCGCCAATTTCGTCGCGGTCGGGTAGTGGGGCTGCGCGCCGGAAATCCCGCTGCGTGACAAGCTGGGTTTGCTGAATCAGGGTGCTGACCGGATTGGTGATGCTGCGGGTGACGCTTACGCCTAACAAGAAGCCGGCGACAACCGTTAAGGCTGCCGCTACAACCCAGTAGTTGTTAGTGCTGGTTTGTACCCGTACGGATTCAGCCACGACCTGATCCACGTCAGTTTGAGTGCCCTGGCGGAATTCATCCAGACTGTCGGTCAGGCGGCGCTGCAAAGAAGCCATTTCGGTGTGACGCAATACCTGGCCTCTGACCCAACGCCCTTGCTGCATCAGGACTTCCACTTCACGCACGATTCTGATTAGCTGGTTACCCAAAAGGACAAGTGTGTCAATATTAGCTTCGCGCGCAGCGCCCAAAGTGGGCTGGCTGCCCAACTTGAGATTGTGCAGTTCTGTCAGGCGAATAGTAAACTGGGCAATCTGGCCTTCTAACTGCTGATCAATCAAGTCAGTGCGGCGCGTCAGCAGCACGTTATCCACGGTGCTGACGATGTCTGCCCAGTTATTGCCTAGCGCGGCGGCGCTTTGCACTTGCTGCACGCCATCCAGGGTGGCGTCAACGGTGGTTCGGGCTGAGGAGGTAAACCATAATCCCAGGCCGCTGGTGACCAATACCAGCAGGGTCATGACCAGAAAACCCAGACCAATCCGTTGTCCCAGAGATAAATTGCGTCTCATGCTTGTCTCCTGCTGACCAGAGGAAGAGCCGCCTTGAGGGCAGCCTGACCTGACTGGTAGGCGTCAGGAACGGGGCGCTGATCGGTTAGCGCGTGATCAGGGCCAGGTCTACGGGGATAAATGATGACACGGATTCCCCGTCTAAATGCTGCAAAATTGTCTCAACGCTTAGCCGCCCCATTTCTTTGGGCTGCTGCGCTACGGTGGCGCGCAGTTCCCCATTTTCTATAGCGACGACGGCGTCTTCTATGGCGTCGAAGCCCACAAAGGCTATCGCGTCCAACCGCCCGGCCTCTCTGGCAGCGGCAATGGCTCCCAGGATCATCTCATCGTTGTGCGCGAAGACGCCATCTATTTCGGCGTTGTCTGCCAGAATCTGGGCAAATACATCGTGACCTTGTTCGCGATTAAAGTTGGCTGTTTCTCTGGCGATGACCTGAATGTCAGGGTAGATGGTGATCACGTTGTTGAAACCCAATCCGCGATCTTGCGCCGCGGAAGTGTCGGGAATACCTGCCAGTTCTACCACATTGCCGCTTTCGTGGATGATTTCTGCCAGGTATGCGGCCGCCATTCTGCCGCCAGAGACGTTATCCGAGGCAATGTGCGCCACGACGTGTGGGCTGTTAGCGCTGCGGTCTACAGTGAAGATGGGAATGCCGGCATCAAACGCCTCTTGCAGCGCCTGTTCAATCTCCATACTGTTCACCGGGTTAACCAACAAAGCATCTACCTGCTGCGCGATGAGCGCCTCAATCTGAGTTGTTTGCCGCTGCGCATCATCCTGGGCATCTTCAATCACCACCGTCGCCCCCAACCGCTCCGCCGTTTCCAGTACCCCTTCCTGTACGGCACCAAAGAAAGGATTGTCCAGATTAGAAAGCGACACGCCTATGACAATCGGTTGGGTTGGCTCTGGTGTGGTAGTGGCTTCTGGAGCGACTTCCCCTGGCGTACAGGCGAACAGCGCCAGCAGGGCCACAGTGGCTAACAGAATGAACAGACGGGTCCTGGCTAACAGCATAGTTACTCCCTTCACGATGATTGACCGTAAACGGCAGGCGTTACGCTTAACAGGACGCCCGCTTGCTGGGCGTTGAGAGCCTGGCCTAACTCAGCGGCGGCTACCGCCAGCACTTCTTCTATCGTATTGGCTTGCTGGATCTTTTGACCAATTGTGTTGATGTGGAACTCATGGGCTGCCAGGCGGCGGGCCGCCTCATAAGAGCGCGCATTTTGCAGGGCGATAGCTACCTGGTTGGCGATAAGCTGCAGCAGGTCTACGTCGCTGCTGTTTAAACCCTGGCGAACGTTATGCTGCACATCCAGCACGCCGCTGACTTCGCTGCCCGTGATAATGGGTACGGCGACTTCGGCGCGTGTGTCGGGCAGCAACGGGTTGGGCAGCCAGCGCTCGTCGGCAGTCACATCGGGGACTAAGACGGGTTGGCGGCTCTGAGCGGCAAACCCGACAAGTCCTTTGCCGGCAGGAATGCGATGATTACCCAGCAGCATAGCCCGCCCGGCTTCGCCTGTTCCGCCCGCCAGCGCCAGGCTGTTTTGCTTCTTATCAAACAAGTAAATGTGGACGTGGTAGTAATTAAAGGCGCGTTGTACCTGCTGCACAATTGCGTTGATCAGGTCGGATTGATCCAGAATGGTGGAAAGCTGGCGGCTGACGTCGGCGCTAATTTGTAGAGCGCGCGTTCGTTCCGCGATACGTTTCTCCTGCTCCTCCTGAATCTGCAACAACTTTTGGTTGGCGGCGTTAAGCTGGTTGACCGCCTGCTGCAAGCCACTGATGAACAGATAAAAGAGCAGCGAGGCAATGATGAGCCCGGTAGCCACGGAAATCCAATAAGCCAGCGTAGTGGTTTCAAAAATGGGCGAGGGTAGCCAGCCCTGCCCGGCGGCAATAACCATCAGCGTCCCACTGAACAGGGTGAATCCGGTGAGGACAAAGGCGGCGCGGACGCCCAGGACAAGGCTGGCGATTAAGATGATAATGACGAAATTGCTGAAAGCGGGCGCCTGCACGCCGCCGCCAAAGAAGGCAAAGAGCGTAAGCAGCAGCCAGATAGGGTAGACGAAACTGTAGCTGGCCAGGCGTAGACGGTTGTGACGCAAAGCCCACAGACTCAACAGGGGCGCAGCCATCAACGGGAGCGTGCGTACGATAATACTGTCGAATGGCAGTTTTGAGAAAAGCAAGCCTACCAGGGTGACGATTAAGATTAGCGGAAGGGTTGACCAGCCCAGGGCGTTGAGCAGCAGAGCGATGCGTTGCTCATTCGGGTCAGCGTAATGAGGAGGTTCCAGCCATTTCTTTAATCTATCAAACATAAGTTGTATCCTTCGCCGGCGCTTTTATAGCGCCGTGGCAGCCCATTCTGCACGGTATGTTGTCTCCATCTGAACCGCCGAACTACCGCCATAAGCCCGACATGCTTAGGCGGCTTCGCTGCGGCTGCTATCATTCTGGGGCGCGGCGCTCAGCCGAATTTGCGCCTGGGGCGCACCCAGGGCATGGCCCAGTTCACGCACCGCCACTTGCAGGGCGGTGTTAATAGAGGTGGTGCGCTGGATTTTTTGCGTAATACTATTCAAGAGCGCCTCCTGTTCGGCGCTACGCTGCGCGGCCTGGAAGCTGGCGGCGTTTTGCAGGGCAATGGCGGCCTGGCTGGCAATGGACTCTAATACGTCGCTGTCTTGTATGCCCAACCCATTCACGACGTTGTGCTGTACGTCCAACACGCCTAACACACGGTTACCTAAAGTAATGGGGACGGCGATTTCGGCTTTGGTTTCCGGCAGTAGCGGGTTAGGCAGCCATTCGGATGAGAGGGAGACGTTGGGGACAAGTTGGGTTGTATTAGACTGGCCCGCCCGCCCCACCAGACCACGCCCCAAAGGCAGGGCGTGTTTGTTTGCTAACATTTGTTGCGCAGGTTCTCCTGTGCCTCCAGCCAGGAGCAGCCGTTGGCTGGCCGGGTCTAGCAGATAAATGTGCACATGGTAGTAGCGAAAAGCGCGCTGGATTTCTTCGACGATGGCGGAGATGAGTTGCGACTGGTCTAGAATGGTAGACAGGCGGCGGCTGACTACGGTGCTAAGTTCCAGCGCCCGTGTTCGTTCGGCCACGCGCTGTTCCAGCGATTGGTTTAATTCCTGCAAGCGGCGGTTGCTTTCAGCCAGATCCCGTTCGCTGCGATTGGCGCGGTTCAGGGCGTTGTTTAAGGAACTAGTGGCATACTGCACCAACCAAGCTGCCAACGTGAAAATAACCGCGTATAGCATCCAGTCAATCAGACCAGCCGTGGGAGTCAGGGGAACGTAGATGATGCCGGCATTTTCCAGATAATAAACGACAAAAGTGGCCGCAATGCTGGCCGCTGTGAAACCCATCAGGATGGAGCGTTCATTTAAGAGCAAACTGGAGAGGAGGATTGTCAAGATAAAGGCGCTTGTACCCACATTCCGCACGCCGCTAAACACCAAAATGTTCAGGGTGACGATCGTAAAAAGCGCCGCGGCCAACAGAATACTGGCCTGCCGCACTTGGCCACGATGCAGCAGCGCACGCAGCCAAAGCATGAAGAGAACCAGCAGCAAACTACCGCCGCCTGTGGTCAGGTATGAAACAGCGTTGGTTTGAGGTGTAGCGTTGAGGGCAGTTAGCAGCAGCAGCAGAGGGGACGTTATAACTGCGCCTACAATGAGGGTCAGCAAGGCTGTGTTTAACAGGCGGGCAGCACGTGCTTTCTCGCTGTCGGCAAACTCGGGGGGAGCGATAAACGCCCGAATCCGATCAAGCATAGCGAACTCCTCTAATAAGTGGGACAAACTGTCCGTTTGTCCGCCAGACTTACAGGGCCAATTGCCTTGCCACGATTTAGGGTGATACGGCTGCGGCGATCGTGGTTAGCATGAGAGGGCGCTTGGGTGGAAAGCCATTTACCAATCAGCTTTCTGGCAGCATAGTAGACAGAATCAGGTCACAGCAGATTATGCGGTATACAGCCACGCACCATGAACTGCCCCGACACAGTAGGGGAAGTGCCTGGTATGTTAACACAAATAGGGTTCCCAGACGTGAAAAAGTCGTTGGGCTGCTGCGCCTGCTAGTGGGAAAAAAGTAAGGGGAGCTTAAATGCCTGGCAAATCCGCTGCCGGCAGCGGCGGCAGCTCTGCCGGATACCAATGCTGTCCTAACCGCTGTCCCAATCCCAAAATCAGGGGGTGCTGCCATACGGCGCGGTGCGGCGCGGCTGCTTCGGCTCGCCCCGTTTTATCCGGCGCCCACGTCTGCCGCAAGAAGGCAAAATCATACAAAATCGTACGAAACTGTTCTACGGTTAGGCTGTAGCCGGGTTGCTGGCTCCAATAGCATTGCACGTCCCCCAACAGAAGCGGCGGTAGAACGCCAGAAGAGAGCAGCGGTTTCCCAAACGCCAGATAGAGCGTGATCAAGGGTATCTCTTCCCCATAAAGGACGCGCATCAGGTCAGCGCGGGTGGCTGCCTTACTTTGCTGCGCGGCATGTAGCAGCGACTGCCAGGCTGCTTCTGGCGTAGGCATGACCGTCCACCACAAGGTATGCGCGCTGGTTGCTGGCGTATCTGTCATGAGCCTGGCGGCGGCGTTTTGCAGTTCAGGTACGTGCTCGCTGCCTATCAGCCGCACACGCCAGCCGTGCCGGGCATAATCGTCAAGGGCGTCTGGCCCGGCTGCGCCCCATTCGACCCATTGCAGCAGCTTGTGGCGATAGACGTTAGCTTCGGCGAAGTTGCCTGGCGTAAGGGTGGGTGAAAAGAGGTGATGCACGCCGTGTTGGAAGATCAGGTCGAAACATTTGATAGTCGCCTGGCGCGCCCACCGAAAATAAGCGTCGCTCCAGGGAGTCAGCCCATCGAAAGCTGCCTGACGTCGCGTTCCCCCAGGGGCATACACCATTGCCGCTGGCGCTGCCTGGGCGATCACTTCTAGCGGCGCAGCTAGAAAACTTTCCAAGGATGGGAAATCAGAAAATGCCGGCATAGGCCAAAAGTACTCCCTCAAATCTCAATAAAACTGAACAAAAGTAACCTTGTTTACACTAAAAAAAACACTTTTCTTTAATATTTTAGCATGTTTTCTGGTTTGCTTGCTGAATTGGGCTAAATGGGGGATTCCTTTTGGGGCGGTCGCTATAGGGTGTTGGTTTGGGGCTATACCGACCCTGTTTCAAAAGCTGTATAGAACGAGCTGACCATTGGGCTTTAGCGTCGGGGTTTGCTACACGGCGCCGCTGTGTGGCAGGTAACTTTTCGTCAGGTTGGGAGGAAATAATGCCTGACTTAGACCCTGGGAAGCAGCGCGGATGGGGCTAGTCCTGGCGCAGCGATGACAGATTGCGGTGGATTGCCGCTTGCTCGTTTGTCGTAACGAGAACCCTATTGGCGTACATGGTTGGCTTTTGGGGTTTGCAGGCTGCATTAGCAGCAGAGAGAACAGAACATGAAAACGAAAAGCCAGTTTACGCGGTTGCTGGGAGCGCGGCGGGGAGTTGTTCTGCCTGATTCCTACAGTACAGCCTGGGTGGCGCGAGTGCCGGCAGTGGACAACCGGCACCAGCCAGCATGGCCAGAAGCGCTGGCTTACATTCGCGCCCATCAGCAAGACGATGGCGGGTGGGGGGCAGCGCGCATTTACAATGCGCATGAACGCACTATTTCCACGCTGGCTTGCCTGTCAGCCCTGACGCAATGGCCTGACCCCGACCATGCCTGGCGCATAGAGCGCGGCGTATTGGCTCTGCATCAGTACGCTAGCGATCTGCCATCAGAAGCTCATGAAACAATAGGTTTTGAACTCTTGCTGCCACGGTTGATCCAGGAATTAAAACCCTATGGCCTCTCCCTACCCCTGGCGCAGTGGCGGCGCAGCCTGCAAGCTGGCCAAGAGAAGCTGCGTTTGATTGGGGAGCTGCAGATCGACTATGAACAGCCGCGCACCTGGTGGTTTAACATGGAGATGCTGCCCAACGACTTTCTGGCCCGTGTGGATGAGAGGATCCTGAACCAGTTTGGCGCTATTGAAACGTCCACAGCGGCTACGGCAGCTTATTTGCGCGCGCGCCGCCAGTTAGGAAAGGATAGCCCGCCCGCGGCTGCCTTCTTGCAGCGGTTAGTTCACAGAGGTGGCGGCGGGGTGGGTTTTTGCTGGCCCATTGAACTGTTTGAACTGGTGTGGACGCTGGGTAGCTTCTGGCAGGCGGGCATAAACCCCAACAACTCGTTTGCCGCTACCCTGCTGCACCAGTTAAGTCGCTCCTGGGATGCGTCGCCACAGGGTTTGTCTTACAGCGCCGCGTTCCAGGTTAACGATGGCGATGACACCAGCATGGGGTACGCGGTGCTGCGGTGGGGCGGACTGCGCCCAACAGTTGAACCCTTACTTTCTTTTTGGGATACCGACCATTTCCGCACCTACCATGACGAACGGACGGCTTCCTTATCTGTGAACATGCATGCGCTGTTGGCGTTGCGGCAAGATTTACAGCGGCGAGAACATAAGCGGTTGGCTGTCGTGACGACGGAGTGGCTGCGGCGGGAATTACAGCGAAACGGCGAGTTTAGTGATAAGTGGCACTTTTCGCCTTATTATGTAGCAGCGCACGCTGTTTCTGCTTTTGCTGGTTGGGATGATGACCTGGCACGGCAGGCGGTTAATTTTTTACTGGCGCACCAACTGCCCGATGGGGGATGGGGTATCACGCCATCGGGTACGATGGAGGAAACAGCGCACGCCGTGTTAGGGCTGGCGGTGGCGCAGCGCATGGGTCTGCTGCGTGATCCGCAGCCACTGGCGGCGGCGCAGCGGTATTTCCAGCGGCACCAGGCGGGCCAGCCACAAGAACGATTGTGGATCGGCAAAACACTCTATCAACCGGTGGGATTGGTACAAATGTTGATGCGCGCAGCACGCTCCGCGTTGACCCTTTCGGTCAATACGGCGCCGCAGCGGTATTGGCTGGCGCGGCATTGGCTGCCGGCAAAAACGCAGCGGGGGTAGGGGTTCCCAGACTTTTGGCAGCGGCTGGACAGATTACCAACTGACGGCAAACACGCCTTATGTTGGGCCAAGCTGCTCGTCCAGCAGTTTGTTCACCAGGGTTGGATTGGCTTTGCCGCGGGTGGCTTGCATAACCTGACCAACAAACCAGCCGCGAACTCTACTTTTGCCGGCACGGTATACCGCCACCTGATCCTCGTTTTGCGCCAGAATCTCAGCCACAACCTGAGCCAGGGCGGCTTCGTCCGAAATCTGAGCCAGACCACGCGCCGCCACAATAGCGGCAACTAACCGATCGTCTGCAGTCTGACCGCTGGCGAACAGTTCCGCCAGCACGTCCCTGGCCGTATTCTGGTTGATGGTTTGAGCCGACACCAGGTCTAGTAAAGCCACCAGAGCGGCTGGTTGTACCTGTACCTGTTCTATGGTCTGCTTGTGTTCATTCATCAGGCTGAAGAGGGTGTTGATCATCCAGTTGGCGACCTGTTTGGGGTCGCCCCCAGCGGCGACTGCCTGCTCAAACCAGGCTGCCACTGTTCGTTCGTCAGTGAGGACGTGGGCGTCATAAAACGACAGGCCGAAATCAGCCTGATAGCGGGCAATTTTAGCGTCGGGGAGTTCGGGCAGGGAGGCGCGAATTCGCTCAATCCAGGCTTCGTCAATGTCTAATGCCGGCAAATCCGGCTCTGGAAAGTACCGATAATCTTCAGCCTCTTCTTTGACGCGCTGCGAGAACGTCACCCGCTGCCCTTCATCCCAGCCGCGCGTTTCTTGCACCACCGCCTGCCCGGCCTGCAGTCTGGCTGCCTGCCGTTCAAACTCAAACGCGGTAGCTCCCGCCAGGGCGCGGAAGCTGTTCAAATTCTTTACCTCCGTGCGCGTGCCAAACGCCGCCGCCCCGGCGGGACGGACGCTGATATTAGGCTCCACGCGCAGCACCCCTTTCTCCATATCGCCTGAATTGACACCCAGGTAACGCAATATCTGGCGCAGTTTAACGCCGTAAGCGTAAACGGCGGCGGGCGTGTGTAAATCCGGTTCAGACACAATTTCCAGCAGCGGCACGCCAGAGCGATTGTAGTCTACCAGCGAATAACCGTTATTCAGGTGGGTGCTTTTGCCTGTATCTTCTTCTATGTGCACGCGCCGAATGCCAATGCGCTGCCATTGTCCAGGTTCAGGCTCAATATCCAGCCAGCCGTTCGTCGCCAGCGGCAGTTCGTACTGGCTTACCTGATACCCTTTGGGCAGGTCAGGGTAAAAATAGTTCTTGCGGGCAAAGATGTTGTGTCTGTGGATGGTGCAGTTCAACGCCAGAGCCACGCGCAGGGCAAAATCTATGGCGCGTCTGTTGATGACAGGCAGCATCCCTGGCATCCCCAGACAGACGGGGCAAACGGCGCTGTTTGGCGGGGCGGTCACGCTGTCCACCACGCGGCAGCCGCAAAACATTTTCGATTCCGTCAACATTTCGGCGTGGACTTCCAGCCCTACGACCAGTTCGTACTCTATCATTCTAACCCTAGCCGTGGCGGCGCATAAATGATTCAATGCGGTTGAGCGCTTCTTCGATTTTCTCATAGGCGGTGGCATAGGAGGCGCGGACGAAGCCGCTGCCGCTGCTGCCAAACGCATCCCCTGGCACCACCGCCACCCGCTCTTCCGCCAGCAGGCGGTTGGCGAACTCATCACTGCTCATGCCGCTGCGCCTGATAGAGGGGAAGGCGTAGAACGCGCCATGCGGTTCAAAGCAGTCCAGACCCAACGTGTTGAAACCAGCCACAATCAGGCGGCGGCGACGGTCATATTCCTGTCGCATCCGTTCTACGTGTTCAGCCCCGCTTTCCAGGGCGACGAGGGCAGCCATTTGCGCGGTGGTGGGGGCGGACATAATGGTGTATTGGTGTACCTTACGCATAGCGCCGAGTAGATCAGGCGCGGCGCAGGCATAGCCAATGCGCCAGCCCGTCATGGCGTAATCCTTGCTGAACCCACCTAGTAGAATAGTACGGTCGCGCATCCCAGGCAGGCTGGGAACGCAGGTGTGCGGCACGCCATAAACGAGCTGATCGTAGATTTCGTCGGAAATAATCAGCAAATCGTATTGCTCGGCGATGGCGGCGATTTCGGCCATGACGGCGCGCGTCATCACGGCGCCGGTGGGGTTGTTGGGGTAGCCAAGCAGGATAGCTTTGGTTTGGGGCGTAATGGCGGCGGCAATGTCTGCTGCGGTCACCTGGAAATGGTGTTCCACATAGGTGGGCACGGTGACGGGTACGCCGCCGGCAAAAATGACTTCGGGCGCATAAGAGACAAAGCAGGGTTCAGGAATGATCACCTCGTCACCGGGATCGAGGATGGCCGTCATGGTCAGGTAGAGAGCTTCACTGACGCCAACGGTGATAATGATTTCGTCGTCTGGGTTATAGCTAACGCCGTAAAGCCGCTGCAGGTGGCGGCTGAGAGCGGTGCGCAGCTCGATTGTGCCGCTGTTGGAGGTGTAGGCTGTTTCGCCGCGTTGGAGGGAGGCGATGCCGGCATCTAAAATCGGCTGCGGCGTGACAAAATCAGGTTCGCCAATGCCCAACGAAATCACATTGTCCATCGTGGCGGCAATGTCAAAGAACTTGCGAATGCCCGATGGCGGCGTGGCAGCCACGCGGCGCGAAATACGGCGCGAAAGGGACTGTATCATACGTTTATCCTCCTGAAATCACGGTAGAGTTGTCAGCCACGAACATGCGCTGCGCCTGGCCCTGGACGCGCACGTTCTCCCCGATGAGCGACTGGTCGAGAAGTGAGGCGGCGATGGATGCGCCTGTGTCAATAATGCAGTTGCGTACGATGCTGTCTGTTATGCGCGCGCCGGCGCCAATGGTGGCGTAGGGCCCGACGACAGAACCCGTTATCTGGGCTTCGGGGTGCAGATAGACAGGCGGGATAACGACAAAACTGGCGGCGGCGGCGCGCGCCGCCGCATCGGTGGTGGCTGCGTGGCGTAACAGGAGTTCGCGGTTGGTGTTCAGGATGTTATCGGGACTGCCGGCATCTAACCAGTAAGCCACCGGCGCCGTGCGAAATTTCGCCCCTTGTTCCAGCAACACCTGATACGCATCAGCCATAAAATACTCCCCTTTGGTCTTACGCCCTTCCGCCAGCACAATATCAATCGCCTGACGCAGTTGAGCCGCATCGCGGAACCAGTTGATGCCCACCACAGCCAGTTTATGCTCGGCTGTGGGCGGTTTTTCCACAAAGCGAGAGACAAAGCCATCCTGGTCAAGCGCCACAACGCCGAAGCTGCGCGGGTCTTCGATTTCCTGCACCAGAAAAGTGGCGTCTCCATCGCTGGCAAAGTGGGCAAAATCAGCCTGGATGATGCCATCGCCAAAGGCAATGACTACTTCCCCTTTGTCCAGAAAATCGCGGCACAACCAGACGGCGTGCGCCTGCCCCAACGCCTGTTCCTGGACCACAAAATGGCTGTTCAGGTGAGGATAATGCCGGCGCACCCAGCCTTCGATCTGGTCGCCCTTGTAGCCGACCACAAAAATTACTTCTTCGGTGGTGATGTCGCGCATCTCGTCAAGTATGTGTCCTAGCACAGTGTTGCCGGCGACGTTTAGCAATGGTTTGGGGCGACTCCATGTATGCGGGCGCATCCGTGTGCCATAGCCGCCCAATAAAATTACAACTTTCATCTAAAACTCCTACAAAATTAGAGAGGGGCTGTCATGTGATGCCAGGTGGTTGCCTGTTCGTAGGCGTA